>JBLWTS010000014.1:0-23115 GCA_048270045.1 Aequorivita sp. | reverse complement strand
GCTTCCAAAGCATCTAGATGAAAAGGTAGCAAAACTTCACCTTGCAAAAATTGGTGTTGAGCTTACTGAACTTTCCGAAGAACAAGCTGAATATATTGGTGTAACTGTTGAAGGACCATTTAAACCTGAGTATTACAGATACTAGATGCTACATGCTAGATGCTAGATGCAAGATGCTAGATGCTAGATGCTAGATGAAAATAAAAAACCCTCGTTCTAAATTATAGAAATGAGGGTTTTTCTTGTAATTAAATTCTGATATTTTTAATTTAAAACATTTTTAAAATACAAAATTATAAACTATTTTCGTAACCATATATAAGGTTGTGCAACATGGTTATTAAAAATTATTATTCTCTTTCTGAAGCCTCGGAAATCTTAGGAAAAAATCCAGAAACTCTCCGTAGATGGGATAACGACGGAAAACTAGAAGCTGTTCGTGAACCTATGAGCAATTATAGAGTTTACAGAAAAGAGCAGTTAGAGATATTTCCAGAATTCAAATCGTATTTTGACAAAGTTGATGAAGGTAATTTTGCTGAACCCCTCAACAACTTTTCGGTATTGGAACTTTTCGCAGGTGCGGGCGGACTCGCTCTTGGATTGGAAGAGGCAGGTTTAAAATGTAAAGGTTTAAACGAAATTGATAAATGGGCTTGTCAAACCTTACGAAAAAATCGCCCTAACTGGAATGTGCTAGAAGGAGATATTAGGGAAATGAGCTTTTCCCATTTTGAAAATAGTATTGATGTAGTTACTGGAGGATTTCCCTGCCAAGCATTTAGTTATGCCGGAAAAAAACTGGGCTTGGAAGATGCGCGGGGAACTCTCTTTTACGAATTCGCGAGAGTTGTAAAAGAAACAAATCCTAAGATTTGTATCGGTGAAAATGTTCGCGGTCTTTTGAGTCACGAAAAGGGGAAGACTTTGGAAGGGATGATATCCATTTTAGACGAAATAGGTTATAATGTGGTAACTCCGGCAAGGGTTTTAAAAGCAATTAATTATAATGTTCCACAGAAACGCGAAAGATTAATTTTAGTTGGAATTCGAAAAGATATTGCTATCGAATATGAATACCCGAAACCATATTCTGAAATTTATAATTTAAAGGATGCCCTTAAAAAAGGAAAGTTATTTGACACAAACGTACCAAAATCCGAAGGTTCTAAATATCCTCAACATAAAAAAGACGTTCTTGATTTAGTCCCTCCTAAAGGTTATTGGCGAGATTTACCACTAGATATTCAAAAAGAATATATGCAGAAAAGCTTCTATTTGGGCGGAGGAAAAACTGGAATGGCACGAAGAATTGGCTGGGATGAACCTTGTTTGACATTAACTTGTAGTCCTGCCCAAAAACAAACAGAACGCTGCCATCCAGATGAAACAAGACCTTTTACTGTTCGGGAATATGCTCGAATTCAAACTTTTCCGGACAACTGGAAATTTGAAGGTTCTATATCACAGCAATATAAACAGATTGGAAATGCGGTTCCTGTAAATTTGGCTAAGGAAATTGGGTATTCAATAATTAATTTTTTAAATAATTACGAAAAAGTATTGGGAGGAAAAGTGACTCGAATTTCTTCAGCCAAAGCTGAAATTGTTTCTTGAAGTACATGAGTTCCATCTATTTCCAATGCAACTTCTCCAATTGAATTTGTTAGTTCAAAATAAAAGTTTTCTTGTCCAGTAAGACGATGCCAAAATTCCTTTCCTACTAATACAGGAAATTCTTTATTTATATTCTTGTAATGTGTACTCAACTCAGCCTGTTGTCCGTATAAAACACCAACAAGCATATCTGACAATCTAATATCGAGATTATTGGTTCTCGCTAAATTCTTTACTGCATTGAAATGGTCAATTACGGTTTTTACATCGTCTCTATTTATTGTATTCGGCCCAGCTTTTAATTGACAATATTTTTTCCTACCATCTATAGCATCCATAAATTCTATATCAATTCCTTGTACAACGGAACCCATCATTCCGTCGAACAGTTCAGAAATCATTTTTTGAGCCTTATTACCAAAAGTAGTATTAATTGAAGTCCCCAACAATCTTGGATAAATCAAAGCTTTTGCGAAACTTTCTGGAGTCGATTCGCCTTCTAGAAAATTGGCTAAATAAGCTAATAAAAAAGGGTTTAAATTATATGATTTGAGAGAGCCAGCTCTTTTAGTAGCTCCCTCAAGATGTGAATTGACTATTTCATTTCTAAAAAATGCTTTAGAATTTCTTAAGATTTGAATTCGTTCATTCTCAGTCATTATTGCTATTTTTAAGGGATGTCAATCAATTACGAAGATAAGAAAATAAAAGTCCCAAGATTCAACGAAGAATCCGGCTTCTATACCACAAAAAAGCGCTCAAGGATGATGAGCAAAATTCGTGGGAAAAATCCGAAGTTGGAACTGATCTTCAGAAAAGCTCTTTGGAAAAAAGGAATTCGCTATCGTGTGAATAGCAAAAAACTTCCCGGAAAACCAGACGTTTCAATTCAAAAATACAAGCTTGCTATTTTTATCGACGGTGAATATTGGCACGGTTACAATTGGCCGGAACGAAAAAAAGCTTTAAAAACCAATCGTGGCTTTTGGATTCCGAAGATTGAGAGAAATATGCAACGAGACAGAGAAGTGAACAAACAGCTCGAAGAAATGAATTATACGGTGTTTAGATTTTGGACTGATGAAATAAAGCATAATTTAGACAAATGCATTAATGATATATTGGTTTATATAAATACAGGACAAAATGATTAACTCAAAACTACCCAACATCTCAACCTCTATCTTCTCCATAATGAGCAAAATGGCGGCAGATCACAATGCAATAAACCTTTCTCAAGGTTTTCCAAACTTCCCCAGCGATCCAGCTTTGAATGCTTTGGTCGATAAAGCAATGAGCGATGGGTTTAACCAATATGCTCCAATGGCAGGAGATTTTGAACTTCGAATGGAGATTTCAAAAAAGATAGAAAATCTTCACAGACATTTTTATAATCCAGAAACAGAAATCACAATCACTGCCGGTGCAACCCAAGCTATTTTTACAATAATTGCCGCTACAATTAACAAAGACGACGAAGTAATTATTTTCACACCCGCCTATGATTGTTATGCTCCTACGGTGGAATTGTTCGGTGGAAAAATCATTCCTATTCAACTGAAACCTCCTTTTTATTCAGCGGATTGGCAAGAAGTTTCGGACAAAATTTCTTCAAAAACTAAAATGATTATCATCAATAGTCCGCACAACCCGAGTGGCATGCTTTTTTCTGAGGATGATATGCTGGAACTACAGCGTTTGGCGGAGCAAAACAACCTTCTGGTTTTAAGTGATGAAGTTTACGAGCACATTATTTTTGACGGAAATATTCATCAAAGTGCTTCCAAATTTCAATCTTTAGCGAATCGAAGTTTTATCACGGCGTCGTTCGGAAAAACATTTCACAATACCGGTTGGAAAATGGGCTATTGCACCGCACCAGAATATTTGATGAAAGAATTCCAAAAAGTGCATCAGTTTGTTGTTTTCTGTGTAAACCATCCCTTTCAAAAGGCATTTGCAACCTATTTAAAAGATGCCAATCACTATTTGAAACTATCAAATTTCTATCAGCAAAAGCGCGATTTCTTTTTGCATTTGATGGAAGGGTCAAACTTCAAAATCATTCCTTCAAAAGGCACCTATTTTCAAATGCTAGATTTTTCTCAAATCTCAAATGAAAGTGATATTGCCTTTACCGAAAGACTTACGAAGGAATTTAAGGTAGCCACAATTCCTACTTCCGTTTTTAATGAAGGAGGAAAAGATTATAGACAAATACGCGTTTGTTTTGCAAAAACCGATGAAACAATGGCAAAAGCAGCCGCTATCTTGAAAGAGTTTTCTGGGCTCTAAACTTTCAGAATAAAAAATTGAGATTGCAAATTAATTAAAGCTTTTCACACAATTTTCTTACTTCTTTTTCGTAAAGTCTGATGATCTTTTTCTGAAGTTCATCGTCTTTTGGAATACTACGTCCATCGATTTCAACAATTGGTGTAAGTTCGCCCATTGTGCCGGTTGCAAAAACTCCATCCGCATTGTAAAACTGCGAAAGGGAAATATCTGCTTCCACGAGAGAAATACCTTCCTTTTCGCACATTTCCATTACCGAATTTCTTGTTATTCCAGGAAGACAGGCGTGTGCAAACGGAGTATAAACCTTTCCGTTTTTCACCATAAAAACATTGCTCCCATTAAGCTCGGCCACAAAACCGTGTTCATCTAGCATTAAACCCGCATCTTTTCCCGCAACATTCGCTTGGATTTTCGCGATAATATTGTTGAGCAAATTGTTGTGATGGATTTTACTATCCAAAAATTGCGGTGCATTCCTCCGTTGACTGGTGCTTATCACTTTTATTCCATGGTCGTTGTCATATACCAATGGTTTCCATTCGGCAAGAACAATGAGACAGGATCCACTTTGGTTTAATCTAGGATCCATGCCACTCGTAATTTTTTCGCCACGTGTCAAAGTGAGGCGGATATGAGTATCATCAGTCATTCCATTAGCCTCTAGAGTTCGTTTTATCGCATCTTTAATAAATTCCTTGGAAGGAATATCGACGAAAGCCAATGTCTTGGCCGATTCGTGCAAACGAGTTAAATGCTTGTCAAGACAAACAACACCTTCTGGATAAACACGGAGGCCTTCCCAAACTGCATCGCCGCCTTGAACGGAGCTGTCAAAAACAGAGACTTTTGCCTCCTTACGTGGATAAAGTCGATCCTTAATAAATACTTGGATGTTGTCGTTCTTTGGGTTGGATTTTTGAAGCATGGTTTTCTTAAATTAAAATGATTTAAAATATTATTGTTGAATACCTACAAGGTCAAAAAGAGACCTTGCAGGAAAAGTGCTTTCCGTTTGAATACCTACCAGGTCAGAAAAGACCTTGCATGAAAAAAAACTTCCATAATAATAATCATATTGTCAATATATTGTTTTTCAGCGTTTCATAATAAGGCAAAGCCTCATCCAGTAAAGGTTTCAAGTGTGCTGGCAAAGGCTGAAAACTACTCTTTTGCACACTAAACCCTTCAGAATTATGAACGTTACCATACCAATGTTTTGCCCAAATTCCATCTTCAGGTATTCCTCCCTTTTTCCATCGAAGCATCTCTTCAGCGAAAGGAATGTTTAACATATAGCAAAGCTTTTTCAAGTAGGTTTCAGGGTCTTTTAAAAGCTCATCGCTGTCAATAACTATGGGTGTCTTTCCATTTTCCTTTAGAAATAAAAATAATTCTGATGCTTTTTTAATTCCAATGTCGTTCAAAGTTGGCGTGTGAATCACTTTTGAAAAGGAAGCTATCAATTTTTTTGGATGGCGAATAAGGATTACATTCTCCCAATTTAAGATAAAAGAAGGAGTTTCGGATAAATAATGATGCGCCATTCCTTTTATAAAAACAATTTCTTCTTCTGAATGTGAATTTATTGCATCAACAATATTTTCTTCCCTTAATTCCATCGTTTGCAAAATTTCAGCTTGTGAAGGATGCTCGTTTTCTAAAGTAGCATTTTTTAAATAAAAGCCATAGAAGGGTTCGTCTAAAACTGAAATATCTTTGCGTTGTGCGAAAGAATACATAAGCGCGGTAGATAGATTTCGTGGTCCAGAAATGAGATTGATTACCTTCATTTCATAAAAGTATCAAATAAAAATGAACCAAGAAAATGATTACTATAGAATAGGTTTTAAAAAGGAATGGCAGGTAATTCCCAAAAAGAAACGGCAGCCAAGAAACATTTTAGTCCCTGTGGTTACCGCTTGAATTGTTTTATTAAAAAATTGAATTTCTGCCGCTCTATTCTACAGTAACCGATTTAGCCAGATTTCGAGGCTGGTCCACATTACGCCCAAGCATGACCGCAATATGGTATGACAGGAGTTGCAGGGGAATAGTTGTAACCAAGGGAGAGAGTGGCTCTGGCGTATGGGGCACCTCCATAACATAATCTGCCATTTTGCTTACCACCTTATCGCCCTGTGACACTACAGCTATAATTTTTCCTTTTCTAGCCTTAATCTCTTGAATATTGCTAACTACCTTGTCATAATGATCGCTGTTAATCGCAATAACAACTACTGGCATGGATTCGTCTATAAGTGCAATAGGGCCGTGCTTCATCTCAGCTGCAGGATAACCTTCAGCGTGGATATATGAAATCTCTTTAAGTTTTAAAGCTCCTTCCAAAGCGACAGGGAAATTATAACCTCTTCCCAAGTAGAGGAAATTACTTACATCCTTAAAAGCAAAAGCAATCTCCTTAATTTTATCCTCCGTTTTAAGTGCTTCTTCCACATGAGATGGAATAAGGTCCAATTCACGCAAATAGCGCATAAAATCGCTTTGACTGATGGTTCCTTTGGCTTTTGCTATGCGAAGGGCAATCATGGTAAGCACCGTAATTTGGGTTGTAAATGCCTTGGTACTCGCTACTCCAATTTCAGGGCCAGCATGTGTATAGGTACCGCTATGGGTTTCTCGTGAAATGGTCGACCCCACCACATTACAAACGCCATAGACAAAAGCTCCTTTCTGTTTTGCCAATTTTATGGCAGCCAAAGTATCTGCTGTCTCACCACTTTGAGAAATGGCAATAACCACATCTTTTTCTGAAATAATAGGGTTTCGGTAACGGAATTCGGAAGCGTATTCTACTTCTACAGGAATTCGCGTGAAATCTTCAAAAAAATATTCAGCAACTAGACCCGCATGCCAAGAAGTACCGCAGGCAACAATTATAATACGATCGGCATTAATGAATTTATCTATATAGTTCTCTAAACCGCCAAGCCTCACAATACCCTCATCAGTAAGTAATCGCCCACGATAAGTGTCTTTTATAACTGAAGGTTGTTCGTGAATTTCCTTAAGCATAAAATGATCGTACCCACCCTTTTCAATTTGCTCAAGATTGAGTTGAAGTTCCTGAATATAAGGCACTACTAATTGATCATCTTTAATTTTACGAACTTTCACATCCCTGCCAAGACGGATAACAGCCATTTCTTCGTCCTCAAGATAGATAGCGTTATTGGTAAATTCGATAAAAGGTGAAGCATCGCTAGCTACAAAAAACTCTCCATCGCCCACACCAATAGCCAAAGGGCTTCCTAGTTTTGCCACGACAATTTCATCTGGTTTTTTTCTGTCAAAAAGCGCGATAGCATACGCTCCGACCACTTGGTTTAAGGCTATTTGGACCGCCTTGCCGAGTTTTACTTTTTCATTCTTTTGGACATCCTCAATAAGGTTTACCAATACCTCAGTATCGGTTTCTGATTTAAAGGTGTAGCCACGGTTTATCAATTCCTTTTTGAGTGACGCATAGTTCTCAATAATTCCATTATGGATAATAACCAAATCGCCACTATTTGAGTAGTGGGGGTGGCTATTCACATCATTAGGCACCCCGTGAGTAGCCCAGCGCGTGTGACCAATTCCTAAATTTCCAACAAGTGACATTTCCTTTTCTGCCTTCGCCTCTAGAGTCGCTACTTTACCTTTTGTCTTGCAAAGTTGAATGTTTTTGCCATCAAACAGCGCAATTCCTGCACTATCATAACCTCGATATTCCAGCCTTTTTAATCCCTTAAGGATAATAGGATAGGCTTCTCTTTTCCCAATATAACCTACAATTCCACACATAAATTATTATTCTGGTTTGGTGTAATAAATTTGAAGTTTCAATCTTTTTTCGGAGTTCGCTGCAGTATTTCCGTAAAGTATAGTTCCCTGGTGAGATAAGACCTCGCTAGACGGCACTTCCTCAATACTTGGTTCCATAGGCTCCAAAATTCTTTGAGTGGTACGGTTCAACACATTTTGCGAAACAACAATTCCAAGGGGCACGTTTGTGCTATCCTTATTTATAAGATTACTAATATGGTTTGTTATTTTTAATTTATAGTATTGACCCTCTCCATCACTACCTCGCTCTAGTCTGCCAAGATGATTTGTCATCGCATCTAAAGGTGGTAAACCACTGGTAGGATCAACAAGATAATCTTCCAACACATTACTGTTCTTTAGGTCATAAATCATAATGCGTTCGGGCTCACTATTACCTCCCGAAACCAAATCTTGGTTGACGTAGAAAATTAGATTAGCTTCATTTACAATCCATTTTTTAGCTCGAAGCAATTCCAACTCATCTGCCACTCCATTTTTATCAGTGTCCTCTCCAAAAAGCTCAACGACTGAAATAATCCCATCTCCACCTCGCAAATATAGGTTGCTATCGCCTGTAACCGAATTTGAATTGTCTAGAGCGGATTGAATGTTTGGAGGTAATGGTTCATTGTTAAAAGTATTCACCCTAATATCACCAAAATTCAATTTGAATGTCTTTTGAAGTCGGTCATCGGGCTTATCTTCTTTAACATAACTATAGTGTATTGCCACATAGGCCTTGGAGGCATCAAAAATGAAAAGGTTGCCGTTATTGGTTGGAGAATCAACCTCAAAATAGAGTCCTCTCAAATAGTTTTTGAAATTATTATTATTCCTAAGTTCCTGTGATCCCTCTTTGTCGATAATTCTATCCTGAAAAAAGCTATTGGGCAATTTAACTCGAAGACCTGGGGCCAAGGTTTCTTCATCATCTTCACCCTTTTTAAGCACATAATCTAAAGTTGTGGGAACAAATCCGTCTACCGTAGCTAATTGCTCACCTAAATACCCCTTAAAAAGCGGACCTTGGTTACTGTAATAGGGCTGAGCTTTTTGAAAATCACTCTCTGGATCTAAATCCCTTAAAAAATAATTGGATTCTGATATGGTAATGTTTATTGGAGAGTTGCCATAAATAGAATCGAGTGTGTAAGTAGTAACACTATCCACCACTTTACTAGTATTAAAAAATGGAAGATAAACAAAAACACTGTCCACCTCGGCACTTTCTCCGAATTTTGGATCGTTCAATTCCAACTTAAGCTGTGATAGAAAGCTAATGCTAGATTTACCGTAAATAGGATCATTATAAACCCCAAGTTGGTACCCAGGAAGTCGATTGGTTTGAATCGGGCTTATTTTTTTGCTATAAGCTATAACTGTTTGGGAGTCATCTAAAATGCCATTTGGAATTTCCGTTCCAAGAATTTCGGAGCCGATAGTACTCAGGTCATTCTGGCAAGAAATTAAAGTAACAAGGATAAATAGAATAGCGCCAGTTCGCGGCAACATTTTTTTGAAAGTCATACTCAAGTGTAAAAGTGAATTTATTTTAAAACTTTGTCGCGGTAAAAGTCTAGATATGCTTGGGAAAAATCTTCTATTTTATGAAATTTTAACACCGGTTTGGAGAGCGTGTCTATATATTCATTAAGCTCTTGGGGAATATCCTGAGAACCAATGATTACCGCATCTGAGTTTTCGATTGCAACTTTCATTAAATTGAAATAATTAGGTTTCTCTAAACTGGCAATAGCATCTTCATCAATCGCATCAAAACGAACTTTTTCAATAGTTTGCGCACCCAAAACCCCCTCATAGCCTTGGCTAAAAACTGATGTTACTATCTTACTGTTCTCAAACAAGGGTTCGCTCCCGTAATAATTACGAAGATATAATGGCAGAAAAGAGGCCAACCATCCGTGAACATGAATAACGTCTGGAGCCCAATTAAGTTTTTTTACTGTTTCAATTACTCCCTTAGCAAAAAAGATGGCACGTTCATCATTATCTTTATAAAGATTTCCTTCTTCATCTGCATAAGTAGCTTTCCGTTTGAAATAATCGTCATTGTCAATAAAATAAACCTGGATTCGTTCCTTTGGAATTGAGGCAACTTTAATAATCAATGGCATATCCATATCATTAATCACCAAGTTCATTCCCGATAGGCGGATTACCTCATGCAATTGATGCCTACGCTCATTAATATTGCCATAGCGTGGCATAAAAATGCGGATTTGGCCACCAGCACTGTTAATCATCCTTGGCGCTTCAAACGACATTGAAGAAATCTCGGTCTCAGGGAGGTAAGGAATTACTTCTGAAGACACATATAAGACTCTCTTATCTTTCATCTATATTTTTTTTACGAATTGATTATACAAGAAATATGCCCATTGTTTAAGGCACTTAACCACAACACACAAAGTCTATGGCGTATTAAAAACACGCAAAATTACGAAAATTTATGTAGATTGCCTTGAATATATTATTTTCGCCCGTTCATAAACCGTTTTTATGGTGATACATACCACAAAGGAAAACTTGATACAGGCCATATCCAAACAAAGAAAACTCGGCCTTCAGGCGGAAAAAACTCCTACAATCGGTTTTGTGCCCACTATGGGAGCCTTGCATAAGGGCCACTTATCACTCGTACAAAGAGCCTTGGAAGAAAATGATTTGGCGGTGGTGAGTATTTTTGTAAACCCCACTCAGTTCAACAATCCCAAGGATCTAGAAAAATATCCACGAAGTCCTGAAAAAGACCTTGAGCTTCTCGAAAACATCTCAAATGACTTAATAGTTTATCTTCCGCAAATTTCAGATCTTTATGGAGAAACGGTTATTTCTCGAGAATATGATTTCGAAGGTTTAGAATTCGAAATGGAGGGAAAACACAGAAAAGGACATTTTGACGGAGTGGGTACGGTTTTAAGTAAATTCTTTGAAATCGTGAAACCTGACAAAGCTTATTTTGGAGAGAAGGACTTTCAGCAATTACAAATTGTAAAAAAGTTGGTTGCTATTGAAAATCTATATCTTAAGGTTGTTGGGTGTCCTATTTTGAGAGAAAGAAATGGACTTGCAATGAGTTCACGAAATGTGCGACTAAGCAAACAACAATTTCAGGAAGCGGCTTTGATTCATAAAACTTTATTGGAGGTTCGGGAAAAATTCGCCACATACTCCTCCGCTGAATTGAATGAATTAGTTGCGGAACGGTTTTTGTCTAACCCAAATTTTAAACTGGAATATTTTGAAATCGCCAATGAAGAAACTCTTAAAACAGAGAAGCACAAAAACGCTTCCACTAAATATAGAGCTTTTATCGCTGCTTTTTTAGGCGAGGTTAGATTGATCGATAATATGCCTCTAAATTAATACCTTTGCAACATGCAAGTACACGTAGTAAAATCTAAAATTCACAGGGTAAAAGTTACCGGCGCAGACTTAAATTATATAGGTAGCATTACTATAGATGAAGATTTAATGGATGCCGCCAATATTATTGAAGGCGAAAAAATCCAAGTAGTAAACAACAATAATGGTTCACGTTTGGAGACTTACGTAATTCCTGGTCCACGAAATAGTGGAGAGATTACCTTAAACGGTGCTGCTGCTAGACTCGTGTCCCCTGGCGATATAGTGATCCTGATCTGCTATGCCCTAATGGATTTTGAAGAGGCGAAATCCTTCAAACCTGCTTTGGTTTTTCCGGACGAAAACACCAATTTACTTCACTGACTTGAACCGACATCTATCCAAATTCTTGCAAATCGCTATCCCTCTGGGGCTGGGGGTCTTCCTGATTTGGTATGTCTATCAATCTTTTACCCCCAGTCAACTGGCCGAAACCAAGAAGTATTTTTCCGATGCTAATTATGGTTTCGTAATCCTTTCAGTCGCCTTTAGTATTCTCAGCCATATATCCAGAGCTTATCGATGGAATTTTATGCTTGAACCTTTGGGTTACAAAACGAAATTGGCAAATAATTTTATGGCAATTTCAGTGGCTTATTTGATGAACATCTTTATTCCAAAAAGCGGTGAAGTTTCAAGAGCAATTATTCTCGACAAATATGAAGACGTGCCGTTTCAAAAAGGATTTGGAACCATTATTTCCGAAAGAGTTGTAGATTTATTTTTTCTGCTGATTTTTACAATACTAGCATTGATCATAAAATTTGATGTACTTTACGAATATGTAATGGAAAGTATTCCTAAATCCGCTCTTTATGCTGTTTTAATAGCTATTGCCGCAGTTGGGATATTGATTCCTATATATATAAAATTCTCGAAATCTAATATTAATAAAAAATTGAAGGATTTTATTATCGGATTGAAAGAAGGGGTTTTTAGTATTATAAATATGCGAAGGAAAGGTGCCTTCATTTTTCATTCCTTTGTGATTTGGGGTCTTTATCTTCTTTCTTTTTATACGGCTTTGCACGCATTACCTGAAACATCACATATTCCAATGGGAACAATTATAATAACCTTTGTGGTCGGCAGTTTCACATTTGCATTTACCAATAGCGGTTTTGGGACTTATCCCGCCGCAATTGCAGGAATATTAACTGTGTTTGGCATTGCTAAAACCGCAGGAATCGCCTTTGGTTGGATTGCTTGGATTTCTAACATAACCTCGGTTGTTCTACTTGGAGTTCTATCACTTATTCTTCTGCCATTTTATAACCGAATTCGACTTAAGTCATAATGGTGGATCGCTTCGGATTGCTTATTTCGGCATTAAATAGTTCTAGGAAGTGACGTACCAATTTTTCTTTGACCTCAATCATAGAAATCTGTGAAACCCCCAATTCAACGTTAAGGGATGTTACCGCCTTGCCCTTTATTCCGCAAGGAATCATATTGTCGAAATAACCGAGATCTGCATTCACATTCAACGCAAAACCATGCATTGTTACCCATCTACTAGCGCGAACACCCATGGCGCAGATCTTTCTGGCAAAAGGAGTACCCGCATCAAGCCAAACTCCAGTTTCACCTTTGCTACGTTCAGCTTTTAGTCCATATTCCTTCAGAGCAAGAATAACCATTTCCTCCAGCAAACGAAGGTATTTATGGATGTCCGTGAAAAAGTTCTCCAAATCGAGAATTGGATAACCGACAATTTGTCCTGGACCGTGGTAGGTAATATCGCCTCCTCGATTTATTTTGTAAAAACTAGCTGCAATTTCATTCAATTTTGCCTCAGAAATGAGTAAATTATCAATATGGCCACTTTTTCCGAGTGTATACACATGTGGGTGCTCTACAAATAAGAAATAATTTGGGGTAGGTTTTGGGGTTATTGCGTTTCGATTATTGCTTTTTATATCTAAAATCTGCTGAAAAAGCTTTTCTTGATATTCCCAAGTTTCCTTATAATCCTTTAATCCGAGATCGTTAACGTTTATTGTTGAGTTCACTGGTTTGAATAATAATAATATTTTATGACAATCAATTTTTAATTTTTGTTCCCATAGGTCTTTAAAATTCCGTTTTTCCTTCTACATCTCAAAATGTAAATAAAAATAAATTGACCTGTTTCATTTAAACCGACAGTAAAATGCACCTAGGTCTAGCCCAAACTCTTAAAACCTAAAGCCTTACTTTTGAATCAATTTTTTAAATAGATATCCGAAAAAACAAAGGTTAAAACTATATATAAAATGACTTCCGACCTCAATTCTGCTTATTTTTTTGAGTTTTTTTGCCAAAAAATAAAAGTTAGGGTCTTAAAAATTCCTTAAATTCCATAAAGGATGCTATCTTTACGGCTTTCAAATATTCACATAATTATAACTAAAGAATGAAAACAAGCAACTTAAAATCACTTCTATTACTCGCCTTAATGATGGTGGGTCTTGGGATGAATGCTCAAAGCGTACTGTGGAAGAAGGTTTCTCCTTCTGAGACTCAGAGTCGCCCGACTGCGTTTAGAAACAGCAATCCCCAAGAATCTGACCTTTTCAAATTAAACACTCCGGCCTTGAAAAATCTTTTGGCGCAAGCTCCGGAAAGATTTACTGGTACTTCCAATGTTATAATTGATCTACCTACCAATAACGGAGAACTACAAAGTTTTCGTGTTTACGAAGCGTCCACTTTTGCCCCTGAACTTCAAGCAAAGTATCCTAATATTCGTTCCTATACCGCACAAGGAATAGACGATGCAACGGCAATAGCACGTTTTAGTGTCTCAAATAATGGAGTCAATGTTGCAATTACTTCTGCAAATTACTCTACTATTTATATAGATCCTTACACTAAGGATAAGAACTATTATATCTCTTATAATATAAATAAACTTCCTCCTACTGGTGGATTTGAATGTTTGGTAGAATCACCTGTTGGACCAGAAATTCAAATTCCTACAGATTTCCATAGAAATGCAAATGATGGGAAACTTCGCACTTTTAGACTGGCAATGGCTTGTACAGGTGAATATGCACTTTGGCACCTTAACGACCAAGGAATAGGCTCTGGCGCTAGTGAAGCCGAGAAAAAAGCCGCTGTTCTTTCCGCTATTAACGTTACAATGACCCGTGTAAATGGAATTTATGAAAGAGATTTATCAGTGACTATGGTTCTTGTAGCCAATACCGATGACCTTATTTTTTTAAATCCATCTACAGATCCTTATACAAACAACCAAGGTCCTACTATGCTAGGTCAAAATCAAGTCCAATGTGACCAGAAAATCGGAAATGCCAACTATGACATAGGTCATGTTTTTAGTACTGGTGGGGGTGGAATCGCTGGACTGCGTGTTCCTTGCGTTTCAGGACAGAAAGCCCGTGGAGTTACAGGTTTATATGCTCCAATTGGAGATAATTTCAATATTGACTTTGTAGCTCACGAAATGGGTCACCAATTCGGTGCAAACCATACCTTTAATAATTTTTGTGGTGGTAATAGAAATAACGGTACCGCAATGGAGGTTGGTAGCGGCTCTACCATTATGAGTTATGCAGGTGTATGCGACCCAAGCGTCCAAAATCATAGTGATGCATATTTCCACGCAATTAGCGTACAAGAAATTTGGGCTAATTTAACAACAGGGAATAGCCGATGTGCGGTGCAAACCAATACAAACAATTTACCTCCAACCGCCGATGCGGGTGCAGACTATACAATTCCAAAATCAACTCCATTTATTTTGAAGGGGATAGCAACAGATCCTGACAGTGATAATGCTCTTACCCATAGCTGGGAACAGATGAACCCGCAAATTTCAACACAACCACCGGCAACTACTTCAAATCAAGGACCTACTTTTCGCTCACTAGATCCATCAGCTAGCCCAGAACGGTTCTTTCCAAGAATCAATTTTGTCCTTGCCAACTTTCTTGGCGGTCCTAGCACCCCAAATAAATGGGAAGTGGTTCCTTCTGTAGCTAGAACTATGAATTTCAGATATACCGTTCGCGACAACGTTGCTGGAGGTGGATCTTCTGCCAGTTCTAATATGAGAGTGACCGTCAATGGTACTGCTGGACCATTTTTGGTAACATCACAATCCACTGCGACCAATTGGGAAATTGGTAACACCGAAACAATTACTTGGGATGTGGCTGGTACTGATGCCGCACCAATTAATTGTTCTTTTGTGGATATACTTTTCTCTACAGATTCTGGATATACATATCCAATCACTGTAGCGTTAAATGTACCAAATACAGGTAGTGCAGTTGTTGATGTACCAAATTTAAATACCACCCGAGGACGACTTATGGTTCGTGGCTCAGACAACATTTTCTACCAAATTAATACAGCAGCTATAACCGTAACAGGTCTTATTGGCGTGGATGATTTCACATTCGATAATTTTTCTGTTTTTCCAAATCCATCCAACGGTATGTTCAACCTAAGGTTTACTCCTGCTTCAGCTGAAAATATTGAAGTGTCGCTGTATGACTTAAGAGGTAGATTGGTTAACCAAGTGGTTTATGACGAAATGTCCACAGGACTTTTTAATAAGCAGTTGGATTATAATTATATTGACAACGGAATGTATTTCTTAGTTGTTAAGAATGGTAATAAATCAGTGACCAAAAAACTGGTTAAGAAGTAGATTTACTACTTTAGATTACTTTAAAAAAATCGGCATCCAAAATTTGGATGCCGATTTCTTTATTTAGAAAGAGGAACAATCGCGACTCTATTTTTTAGTCTCTATTCTACTTTTAACGTCCCACTAATATGCGACAATACTTGTGAGGTCTGCGCTATTTTAAACTTAAGATCAAAATGAATATTATTGCCTGTTTTCTGAAATGAAAGTTTTCCATTGGTAACTGGATAATATTCTGAATTCCTATAAGCCTGTTTACCGAACGCCAATTTTATGTCGGCTAAGGCCGCGTTTTCCTTTACCAAATTTTTGGTAATAGCAGGTACTTCAAACTGAATCGATTCAAAATAATTACCATCTGCTGTTCCCTCAGGGCCAGGTCTAAGGTATGTATACTCAATAACCAGATTCTCTCCCTCTACAATTTGAGAATATTTTCGACCATTACCATTATCAATGATTTCCAATTTTTTGTTTTGGTGGAGAACCACTTCACAAGTGCCATCCTTTGGACAGCCAGTTGTCATATTGTTGGTGTTTTCCATCGTTGTTTTATCTGAAGAATTGATTGTGCCTGTTTGTGTTTTACAGGCATTTACCATAAATAACGGAATCAAAAAATAAAATGCTTTCATAGGTTGTTCTTTTTGTTGTTGGTTAATATGTTTGTGGTAACTCGGTCGTTCAGCCAATGCTCCATTGGGGCATTTCGACTTTCTATTTTTCTAATTCGACTTCGAGATCGAGTATGTCCGGGTTCTTGAAATAATCAATAAAACTTTTTCTCAAGGATAATGTTTTTTTATCATTGGAAAATGTTGCCGCTGGATCTGATACTTTTTTGATGGGTCTGGGAAATGTATAATTCAGCGTATAACCAGCACCTCCCAAAAAGGCCTCACCTTGTTGAAGGCTATCTACTTCCTGTTGATGGCGTTTCTTGTTCTTTATGTAGGCATCTCGTTTAAAAATACTATTTTCAAAAGTGTAGTTAACGCCAATAATTTCGGGAATACTCTCTTCCTTTTTTGTTTCTCCAGAATTTTGGTTTGAATCGGGCATGAAATTGCTGGCCTGTTCCAACCCGTTCAATATATCATTGGCCTCGCTTACTTTTTTAAAGGACGTTGAAATGTTGTATATCATTTCGGAAGCTTCAGTATCCATTTTTACATGAATATTATAGTTTTCCAATTTCTTGATTTTCAACTGCTCTTCCTCTGAAAGCTTTGCGATGCTGTCCTTTTTTTCTTCTAAAAATTGTTTCACATAAATAAGCGTATCGAGTTTTACTGGCACCGAATCGGTCATCTGCATGGCACCAAAGGCCATCATTTCGTTCATATTTACTTCAACAGACATTGTGCCGCTGCCATCCTCACTGAGAACCATGGTCTCCATAAATTGGCAACTGATTAGCACTATGGACAAGACGGCTAGAAGGAGTATTCTACGAATCATAACATTACCTATTAGGATTATTCAATATTATAAGAGCGGCAATAACGCCGGGTATCCAGCCGCAGACAGTCAGTATTAGAACGATTAACACGGAACCACAACCTTTGTCAATTACAGCCAAAGGCGGGAAAAGGATTGACAGTAAAACCCTCCATATACTCATATAGAGCAAATTTACGATTATTATTTTTGATATAGATGGTTTGTGATGTGTCGTAGGATTGTAAGACATTGGACGGAGAACGAAATAGAATAGAAATAAATTGTGAATCTTTCAGCGAAGACGTTTTCTCCAGAGAGGTCACCGATTAGAACTGAGAAGCCACCAACTAGACTTTCGATGGCATTGACTTCTCCTAAGTGATTCATTTAGCTGTGTTAATTTAAAAAATGTCATCCTCAATAAGGTTCATCTTTCGCAATTCGCACAAAAGGTAATTTAGCATTTGGAGTTACATTTCCTTATCTTTGAACCCTCAATTTTTAGATAAAACACATGCAACTTTCTGAACTCGAAATCATCCGAAGGGACAAACTAGACCAAATACGTGCCTTGGGCATCAATCCTTATCCTGCAGACCTGTATCCTGTTGACAATTCTTCCAAAAACATAAAGGAAAATTTTGAGGAAGGTCAAAAGGTGGTCGTTGCCGGAAGGTTAATGTCGCGAAGAATTCAGGGGAAAGCTTCGTTTGCGGAGTTGCAAGATGCTGATGGTCGCATTCAGGTTTATTTCAACAGGGATGAAATTTGTACAGGTGAAGACAAAACACTTTATAACGAAGTCTATAAGAAACTTTTGGACATAGGAGATTTTATTGGAATTGAAGGCGAGCTGTTTAAAACTCAGGTTGGCGAAAAGACCATTATGGTAAAAAACTTCACCCTTTTGAGCAAAGCCTTGAGACCTTTACCTCAGCCTCGGGTCGATGCCGAAGGGAAGGTACACGATGCCTTTACTGATCCAGAACAACGGTATCGCCAGCGTTATGCCGATTTAGTTGTAAATCCCCACGTAAAGGAAATTTTTGTGAAGCGTACCAAACTTTATAACGCGATGCGAACATTTTTCAACGATCGAGGTTATTTTGAAGTGGAGACTCCCATCTTGCAACCCATTCCTGGAGGTGCTGCGGCACGACCTTTTATAACGCATCACAATTCGCTCGACATTCCTCTATACATGAGAATTGCGAATGAACTTTATTTGAAAAGGCTTATTGTGGGTGGATTTGATGGTGTATATGAGTTTTCAAAAAACTTCCGAAACGAAGGGATGGATCGTACCCATAATCCTGAATTTACGGCTATGGAAATTTATGTTTCGTATAAAGACTACAATTGGATGATGGATTTCTGCGAGCAATTGCTGGAATTCTGTGCATTGCAAGTAAACGGAACCACACAAGCCACCTTTGGAAAACACAAAATTGATTTTAAAGCACCCTACCCTAGGGTAACTATGGCGGAATCCATTAAAAACTTTACAGGTTTTGATATTACTGGAAAAACAGAGGACGAAATCCGGCAAGCTGCGATGGATATGAAAATTCCTGTGGATAATACGATGGGGAAAGGGAAACTGATTGATGAAATTTTCGGTGAAAAGTGCGAAGGGAATTATATTCAACCTACGTTCATAACCGATTATCCAAAAGAAATGAGTCCACTTTGTAAAGAGCATCGTGACAATCCTGAGCTTACCGAGCGATTTGAATTGATGGTGTGCGGAAAGGAAATCGCTAATGCTTACAGTGAACTGAACGACCCCCTTGATCAGCGAGAACGTTTTGAGGCGCAACTGAAACTGGCCGACAGAGGCGATGATGAAGCTACTGCCTTTATAGATTTTGATTTCCTTAGAGCTTTGGAATATGGAATGCCACCAACCAGTGGGATGGGCATTGGAATGGACCGTTTGATTATGTTTTTGACTAATAATCCCTCAATTCAAGAGGTACTTTTCTTTCCGCAGATGCGGCCAGAGCGTAAAAAAGTGGAGATGACCGAGGATGAAAAAGCGGTTTATACACTTCTAAAATCGCAATCGCCAATTGCTTTGGAAGACTTAAAAACCCAGAGTGGATTGAGCAATAAGAAATGGGATAAAACCATTAAAGGGCTTACTGCTGCAAAAGTTGTGAAAGTCGAAAAGGAAGAAGATAGTTTATTAGTAAAATTAATTTAGCGATACAGTGAAAGGATTATTCTCCATTTTCTTACTGTTTTTTACAGTGCTCCTCAACGCCCAAAATGGGGAAACCGTTCTATATTTTAAGAATGGTGACACTGTTTATGGAAAAGGAGCACTAAAAGGAGCTAGAGAGATAAGTTTTAGGAAAGAGAATACTTCGAAGAAAATAAGATTCGATTTTGACATTCTGGAGAAGGCCGAAATAAAATTGAATGACAGCGTAACTATAACCTATCGTTTATTCCCCATTACAAAGAAAGATGGAACCCCAAAAGATGCTTCCGTTCTTGGGGAGCTTGTTTCGGGAAACGTGAGTTTATACGTAAAAGGGAAGGTTTCTGATATTTCAAAACTTCCTCATTCGGATATGTTAAATTATAATATACTGCCAACAGGCCGTATGGGAAAAGACCAAAATGTACATTATTTTTTAAGAAAACACGGTGAAGAAAATGCAGTGCACTTAAATTCTAGCCAGTTTACCATTCATCAATTATTATATGGTGCAGGCATGGTTTTTTCCGATTGTCCTGAAGTATATCAATATATGATGCCCATAACAAAACACATTAAAAGCTTAAATGAAGCAATAGAATACTACAATAAGAAATGTGCTGCATTAAACTAAAAGAAATTGCGAAAGTCATAGCTATGTTAAATCTTAAAACACATAATATGAAAAATGTATTAATTATTTTTATACTGCTTGGATCTTTTGCTATAACGGCGCAAAATAAACCTATCGGGAAAAAGGAGTCTAGGCAGGAAATGAAGAGCAATTTTACTCCTGAACAAAGGGCAGAATTACTTAGTAAGAAAATGACACTCGAATTGAATTTAACCGATTTACAGCAAAAACAGGTGAAACAATTATTCCTGAATACGGAAAAGGATAGACCCGACAGTTCTAAAAATAGGAGGGAAATGACATCGGAAGAAAAGTTCGCTATGAAGAATAATCAAATGGATCGACGCATTGCACTTAAAAGAGGATTCAAAGAAATTCTCAACAAAGAACAATTTGAAAAATGGGAAAAAGGTCTTAATGAAAAGCGACCACACCACAGCAAATATTCAAGGCAAAACAAGCGAGACCGGCAATAAACTAAATTGTGGCGCAGTTGTTGCCTTATTATATATAAAATTGTTACATTAGTAACTTCAAAAACTAAAAATCAAAATAATGAAAAACCTATTAACAGTATTAGCTTTTGCGGGCAGTATGTTCCTTGGAACCCAAACAATAGCTGCGCAATCTCTTTCCCAGGATCAAAATCGTCCTGAGGTTGTTGCCAAAGCAGAAACCGCAAAAATATCGAACGATCTTGGTCTAACAGGTGATCAACAAAGAGCGACATTTCGAGCTTTAGTTGCAAAGGAAGTAAGCTATCAAAAGAATGTCAACGGCAAGGATTTAAGTAGTCCTGCAGTAAAATCTGAAAAGCAAAAAGCTGACGCAGCACTTCAGGAATCGATGAAAAAAATATTGACAGATGATCAATATGCTCAATGGCTTAAAAGTAATAAATAGTGATTTTTATTAATAGAAAGAACCCCTTCCACATTTGCTGGAAGGGGTTTTTGCTATTTTAGGCTTTTTGCTATATTGTTGCAAGCTGCAATTGTTTGATCCAAATCTTCATAAGTCAGGGCCTCACAGAGAAACCATGTTTCAAAAGCACTTGGTGCTATATAAATCCCTTGGTCCAACATTCCGTGAAAAAACTTCTTAAAGGTATCATTATTGGCTTTTGCCGCTGATTCAAAGTCCAAAACCGGCTGTGCTGAAAAATGGATTGATATCATGGAACCCATTCTATTAATGGTAAAATCAACATTATTCTCAGAAAGAACCTTTTCAAGACCTTTATGTAGATATTCGGTTTTTTTATTTATCGATTGAAAGATTGTTGGATTATTGTTCAATTCTTTCAACATTGCCAGACCGGCTGCCATTGCTAAAGGATTTCCACTTAAGGTTCCAGCTTGATACACGGGGCCAATTGGTGCCAAATAATCCATGATTTCCTTTCTGGCGGCAAACGCCCCTACTGGCAAACCCCCACCAATAACTTTTCCGAAGGTCACAATGTCCGCATCCACTCCCAAAAGTTGTTGTGCTCCACCGGGAGCCAGTCTGAAGCCAGTCATGACTTCGTCAAAGATCAAAAGGATTTGATGTTTGTCACATAATTCTCTAAGTCCTTCTAAAAAACCTTTGGCTGGTGGAATACATCCCATATTTCCAGCCACGGGTTCAATAATAATACAAGCTATTTCGTTTGGGTTTGCAGCAATTACTTTAGCTACATTTTCCAAGTCATTATAAACTGCTAACAAAGTATCCTTTGCGGTTCCTTCAGTAACTCCAGGACTGTTTGGAGTGCCAAAAGTAACTGCCCCGCTTCCCGCTTGAATTAAAAAGGAATCGCTATGGCCGTGATAACAACCCGCAAACTTGATGATTTTATCTTTCCCAGTAAATCCGCGAGCCAAACGTACCGCACTCATGCAGGCTTCCGTTCCGCTATTTACGAATCGAATTTTGTCAATATTTGGAACCATGGAGACTGCCAAGGCGGCGATTTCGGTTTCAATTTCTGTTGGCATGCCAAATGAAGTTCCCTTTTTTGCTTTTTCGATAACGGCATTCACCACTGGTCCATAAGCATGGCCTAAAATCATTGGCCCCCACGAGTTAATATAATCAATTAATTTATTGCCATCTACATCATAGATATAGGCTCCTTCGGCTTTTTCAACAAAGATGGGATCCCCTCCTACTGCCTTAAAAGCTCGGACTGGAGAATTTACCCCTCCAGGAATAACTTTTTGCGCATCAACAAAAAGAGCGCTGCTTCTTTGATATTTCATATTGAATTTAATGTGATTTTCTATTTTCTTAGAACTGCTTTCTCAGGTCTGGATAAATAGGATTTTTGTCAATTTTTTACGGGATGTAGATATAATCTTTGCCCAATGGAGATATCATTGTTGGCAAGTCCATTATATTTTTTTAAGGTTTCCACAGTAAGATTGAATTTACGAGAAATACTATAAAGGGTGTCGCCCACCTGAACGGTATAGGTTTCAATTTTAGTTTCATCTGTTTGTTGTGTACGCACTGGGCCACCTAAGACTTGATGGTCATAATTTTCCAAGTTATAACGCTCTATAATGCCAATGAGCTTCTCAGGATATCGCGGATCTGTTGCATAACCAGCCTTTCTAAGACCCTTTGCCCAACCTTTATAGTCATCTTTTCGGAGCTTAAACAAATCTTGATACCTACTTCTTTGGGTCAAAAAAAGGGAATGATCTCGATAGGAATATTTAGGATCAGTATATTTTCTAAAGCACTCACCGCTTTCATCATCGTCGTGATAAACACTTTCTCCTTCCCAGCCCGTATGACATTTTATTCCGAAATGGTTATTTGCTTTCATTGTGAGTTCGCCAGCACCTGCGCCACTCTCCAAGATTCCTTGCGCTAATGTGATACTCGCTGGTATTCCATATTGCAACATTTCTTCCATGGCAATTCCGCTGAACTCATTGATATAATTTGCAACGCGATCGCTATAGGGAATGTTAGTTGGAACCACCGTCGTTTCTGGTTCAGAAGCTTTTG
>JBLWTS010000013.1:0-47899 GCA_048270045.1 Aequorivita sp. | reverse complement strand
CCAAAACGTCCCAAAGACGAGTTTCAGGATTCAATTCGCGAAGAAGAAACACTTCAATTCGGGCACCTGTTTTTTCTTTATTTCCAAATAAACGGGCTGGAAAAACCTTGGTATTGTTGGTTACGAGCACATCATCTTCCTCAAAATAGTCTATCAAATCTTTGAACATTTTATGCTCAATAGTTTTGTCCTTTCGGTTAAGAACCATTAAACGGGATTCGTCACGATTCGGAGCCGGATATTCAGCCAATAATTCTTCTGGAAGAGTAAAATTAAAATTAGATAGTTTCATTCCCATAGTTGTGTTTTGTCTTAAGTTTTAAAAGGCTGCAAAGATACAACCTCGAGATAGGCGTTGTCAAGCAAATGAGAGTTTATTATTCATCAGCCTATGTAATCCTGCACTGAGTATAGGATTGAACTAATGGTATATATAGATTAATCTTCCAATTTCCAAGAAATACCCGTCATTTTAAGGTCATTCCAAAAAGAAGGATATGATTTTGACACTACTTCGGCATTCTCAATACAGAGATTGGTTTTTATTGCTAGAGGAGCAAAAGCCATCGCCATTCGATGATCTTGATACGTTTTAATTATACCGTTGGGCCGGATTTGTTTAACTCCTTCAAATTGAATAGAGTTCTCGTCAATCTGAACTTCTGCGCCTAGTTTTGACAGTTCGATTTTTAAAGCCGAAAGTCTATCGGTTTCCTTGATTTTTAAGGTTTGGAGTCCTGTAAGTTTGCAATTTATTCCCAGTCCAAAACAACTTACGGCAACAGTCTGTGCCAAATCTGGGGTATTTGAAAGATCGAGCGACAGGGAATTCGGGAGCTGAACAAGTGTCTTTGAAATCACAATGGATCTTTCGGCAGCATTAAAACGCGTGTGAACACCTAAGCTTTTATAAATGGATGCCAGAATGGCATCCCCTTGCAAACTTTCATCTGAAAAATAACTAAGGGTAATTTCAAAATCGTCGGAAAGTGCGACCAAACTGTAAAAATAAGAAGCAGAACTCCAATCGGATTCTACAATTATTTCAGCACCTTCAACTTTTTTTACCGGCGAAATTTCAATCTTATTATCGCTAAAACTCCCATTTATCCCAATTCGATTCAAAAGAGAAAGCGTCATTTCAATATACGGTCTAGAAATAGGTTTGCCTTTTAACGAAATAAGTATTCCTTTTGGAAGCATTGGGGCCATGAGCATTAGGGCAGAAATGTATTGACTGCTAACATCAGATTGAATTATCACTTCTCTTTTCCGAAGTGTTTTGCCAATTATTTTTATAGGAGGAAAACCTTTATTTTGCAAATATTCAATATCAGCACCCAGACTTATTAGGGCATCTACCAATACTCCGATAGGCCTTTCATGCATTCTCTGACTTCCCGTTAGAATTATTTCAGCATCTACCTTAGTTGAAAAATAAGCTGTTAGAAATCGCATAGCAGTTCCAGCATGATGGACATCCACGGTTCCTTTTGAGACTGTCAGCCCTTTCTGAAGAACAAGGGTATCATCACTTTCAGAAAGATTTTTAATAATAATATTCGGAAATTGAGCTTGTAGAATTAGCAGACGATTGGATTCACTTTTGGAACCGCCGATATTGATATTAACACTCCTTTTTGGAAAGGTTCCACGTCCGAGAATGGCTTTCATCGACCCGAATTATTTTCCTTAAGCTTGGCGCGAAATTTTCCAAAAGTCACAAAAAAACCATAAACAAACCCCGCCATAAAGAGTGTCAGAAAAAACCACCATGGATTCCTTTCGGTAAAGTATGTAAGAGAAAAGCCATCAATGGCCCATTTTATAATCGCAAATAGAAAGGCAAAAGCAATTGCCAATGAAAAAACCGACTTCCAAAAACCTTTAGTATTTATAACTTTTTTAAACATTTTTATTTCAGTTTTTTGTTACTGTGATGTCGATCGTGGTCGCGCTTGGTTTTTAACTCCAATTTTTTCTGAAAGGCCTCTTCAAGGTTTACTCCTGTTTGGTTTGCAAGACATAGCACGACGAAAATAACGTCTGCAAGTTCTTCGCCCAAATCTTTGTTTTTGTCGCTTTCTTTCTCACTTTGCTCTCCATATCTGCGAGCAATGATTCGCGCCACTTCGCCTACTTCCTCCGTTAGCTGCGCCATATTTGTCAACTCGTTAAAATAGCGAACACCGTGTTCTTTTATCCAAGCATCGACAGCCTGTTGTGAATTTTTTATATCCATTATGCTTTTGAAAGTACTACTTTTTCGTTTTCTTTTGTAATTAAAAGTTCAAAGAATTTTTTCAGGTTTCCGTATTCATTTGCAGCGATAAATGATTCGTTGATAGCAAACTCAATAGAAAGTTGAAGATTGTTTCCCATTTGTGTAATCAAATATCGATAGCTGCCGATGTTTTCACCTAAGTTATAAACAACATTCTCAGGGAGCGACTCCACTTGATATCCCTCTGGTAACGCGATATTAACAATGTAGCGATCCTTCATGGGAAATCCAAAATCTATTGGATATTCACGCGTTTCCAGCTTAAATGGATTTTCTTTAGTTGCCAAAAACACCATTGGCGAAAAATATAGCTTTCCAGCAACATCCTCTATTGCATCGAGTGATTCAAAATCGTATTCTAACGAAACTGGCTGCCCCAATTTATCCAAGTTTTCAAAGGAAAGATTAGACAATTCGGTTTGTTCTAAGTTTTTTTCCATCGACTTTAATTGGGCTTCATTATTAAGTCCTTTGTATTTGGTCCTGTACTGAAAAGCATAATTACCTGTAAATCTATTTTTGGATTTTCCGGTTACTGACAAGTCAGGCTCAATTGCGACATTTATCATACTGCTCTTTACCGCTGGAACAACTGACCGCAAAGATATCCACGATGAAAAGCCCTCCTTTTGTATTAAGCGCCCATTTCCATTGATAATCTCTGATTTTAACACTCCTATTTCGGCATTCCCATTTGTAGCATCCAGCAGAATTGTACCCTCTGGAAGTTCCGCAGCTGCAATTACATAATTAAAACCATTGCGTGTTGGAAACAATGGAATTCCATGGGATTTTGTACTAACCAATACTGGATTGGCACTTATATTGGCATACCGAAGCATTGCTACAAGCATTAAGTTTATATCGGCCACGTTTCCAGTACCTTTATTATAGGCGGTTTTTACACCTTCGTTAGTATAAAAGCCGTTGTAACCATTCCAATTCATTTTGTTCAAAACATAATAGTATATTTTAGCAATCTTCTCCTCTGGCGTGGTTACTCCACTCAAAAGATTATCTATGTCCTTTTCAAAATAATTCTTTCTTTCGAGTTCAGACCCAAACTCACTCCTACTGTAAATGCTTTTCGAAACGTCTTCCCAAGTTGTAGAATACGTTTTAACAGATCCTCCGGGTATTTGAATATAACTCATCTCAAATTGTAATGCTGTGGTGTAGTTATTCAAGTTACCCACAAAAGCCTCTTCTTTTAGAGCAGGAACGTTATTAAGTTCTACTGAGTAAGTATCTTCCTTAAACTTCACTTCTCGGGTAGAAGTTTCTGGCATTCCTGTACTACTATATCCCGTGAAATCTTGAGTGGTCTGTCTAAAAACCATAGATCTTTCTCTAGATTCGGTTCCAATTTTATAAGGAACCCAACCTCTCTGGTGGGTTTTGTAAACAAAATATTCCGGTGTTTTGAAAAGTGCAACAACTTTATCAACAGGAATAGTTTCCTGAAATCGAAATTCATCTATATTGAAGATGAAAGGGGAATTGATAGTGTATTTGTATTCAATAACACAACCTTCCCGAACATCAGGCATTGTGATTTTTGTTTGCGTTAAATATTTAGTGGTTTTTTCCTCAAAAATACCATCACTCTTAAGTTTTACCTCTTCCACTTTCCCGTCGGCTCCTATATAATACGTGTATCCTTTTAGGCCAAGGAGTTTGTCCTCAACATCATCTTTATAAAGCTCAATCGTTGCGTTTGCATAATCAAAACCTTCCTTGGTATAAATTTTTACTCGTTCAAAGTAGTCCGTTACCATGTACCATCCTGAATCTTGTCTGTATTGAAATTCCATTTTGATTTCGCGATAAAGAATTGCAGCATCTGCGGTTGGATCTTTTGGGTGTTGTTTCTGAAGAAGCTCCTCCTTGGAAACTTTTCCGAATTTATAGTTTTGTGCACCTGAAAAACCAAAGAAGCTAAGAAAGAGCACGGTTGTAAATAATTTTAGTTTCATGTGATAATATTTAGTTATTGGGAAATCTGTTTTAAAAGTATTTTGGTTTTATCCAAACGAGCGATTGAACGTAAGAAATCGCGATAATTCTCGTATTCCGAAGGAGCATATTCTCCTTTTTCTATTTGAATTTTACGAGTATAAAGCAATTTATTTTTATCGGTTTTTGTGAAATCGATTTCATATTTACCAAATTGGGTTTCGAGTAAAGTAGTTTCCGGCAAAACCTCAAACATGAAATTTTCTGGAATTTCTACTTCTACGGTATCGATATCCATAAAACCATGGCCTATATAAAGTTTTTGCTTCCGGCTCTCAATCCGTGGAGGAATATAACTGCTTTGATTAAAAATATTAGGGCAAAAAAGATAATCGCTCCCTACTGCATTTGCATAATTTGGAATGTTTAAAATCATGGTTTCGGCAAAGGCAATTGTCTGTTTGTCATTGAGAAATTTTAAATCCGAAATAGAAAAACCATTGATATAGCTCCAGCGATTTTTGTAATAACGGTCCACATCTTCAACCTTTTTCTTAGGAAGAAGATATTTATCCTCGTACTGTATTCCTTTTGAAACACTTCTGAAATTAGCTGTTACATTCCCGTTAGAACCAACTTTTACTCTTGCAATATTTTCCTGAGTATTTTCTGCCGTGCCGTAGATCTTTGTATGTGTAATTTTTCCGCCTTCCGGTGTAATAATTAGCACCTGACGATCATCGGTAAAGCTCCCTATATAACCATAAGGGGTGTTTTGGCTTGTACATTCTAACCAAGTGATTTTTTCGCCATCGGGCACGCCTAAAATCACGTGATTCCCTTGCATGGAGACAAAATCTTCCATAATATCCGTCTTTTGAGTGTCACCATATAGGATGGTGTAATATGAAGGAACTCCGACGGCATCCAACAAAGTCTTTGTGTAGTTGGTCAACGCCTTGCAATCGCCATAACTAAGTTTATCAACTTCGGTGGCCGGCATGGGTTTCCAACCGCCAATTCCAATCTGCACGCTTATGTAGCGCACTTTGTCTTGGACGTATTGATATACTTTTCGCGCTTTTTCTTCATTGGTTGTTTCATTGGCCACCAAACTTCTCACTTTTGTCAAAGTACCTTCGGGGATTTCCCTTACATCAGCCAAAAGATCATTTTCCATCCAGTTTCCAAATTGTTTCCAATTTTCTGCTGAACCAGAGGCACCTTTCAACTTAAAATTATTCAATGCCACGATAATCTTAGGAAATATTTTTGTTCTCGCGGGGCTATGTTCCTCATATCGAATAGGCTTAAGATTGGAGGCCGAAAATATTATTTCATCTGGTGTTTCGTTTATGGAAATGTCATAACCTTCCAAGTTAGAAGCTTTATATCGTGGCTTATTGGTGGGATCGTACTTTAACTTAAATACACTATTTTGAGTACTTTCTGCATATCCGTTTAAAGGTAACCACGAATCTATAAAGGCAGTATCTCCAGATTCAGTTTCACTTTCAAAAACGGCAATGTAAGGATATCCTGTAGGAGTATAATTTAAATAAACAACTCTAGAATCTACATACATATTATTGCCAGTTCGGCTGACGTCTGTGAAATCACGCTTCTTAAAATGCCTCGTTTCCTTACCAAACGCATCATATATCCTCGTTTCCACATTTTTCACGCGAGAATTATTGCTGTAAAATTCGTAAAGTTCAACATCGTTATCGCCTTGTTTGTTTAGCACTGCAACGACTTTTCGCTTTTTGATTTTCATTTTAGCGATATTGGTAACGTCAATTTCGATCAATTCCTCAAGAACGACACTGTTGGCATTTGTTGCCAATTCCTTGGGAATGGATAAAATGGAATATTCCTTTTGAGCAAAAAAAGGTGTCGTGCAAAGCAAAAATGCTAGACAAAAAATACTTTTCATTGTTTAAAATAATGTGTTCAATGGTTACCGATTCCATTTACTTCAACTGACAGCACGGGGAGGATTTCTAAAGATGCCTTGGTTGTAGAAATTTTGTAATTAGACTAATGTATCTTAATTGTAAGTTTTAGTAACCTTTATAATCGGGTGCAATATAATAAATCATTAAAGGTTAAAAAAAAGTTAAAGGAATTATTCTTTGTTTTTTGAATCAATCCATATTGTGACAGGTCCATCGTTGATTAAACCAATCTCCATCATCGCTCCAAAACTTCCGGTGGCTACTTTCTTTCCTGTTTTATTTTCAAGTTGAAGAATAAATTGCTCATAAAGCGGAATGGCTATTTCTGGACGAGCAGCCTTTATGAAGGAGGGTCTATTTCCTTTTTTGGTGTTTGCGTGAAGCGTAAATTGACTTACTACCATACAATCTCCATCTATATCTTGGATAGAAAGATTCAAGGCATCATTTTTATCTGAAAAAATTCGTAAACGGGCAATTTTTCCTGCTAACCAGTTGACATCCTCTTGATTGTCCTCATTTTCAATCCCTAAAAGGATAAGCAAACCTTTGTTTATTTCAGTGAATATTTCCCCATCAATGGTTACGGACGCGTTTTTTACTCTTTGAATTAGTACTCGCACTTTAAGTTAAAAGTTATTGGGCTGATGATTAATGAGATAATAGCCATTCAGTACTGGGTTATTGGGTTATTGGGTCATTATATTCATGAGTCCATTTCGTTTATGAAAACACCCCCTAAATCCCCTAAAGAGGACTTTTGACATCTACATATCCAGCTAACATTGATTTTTTATTTTATATTTTTGCTTGGAATTTGGTGCTTGATATTTGGAATTCATTTCTTGATGCTTTTTGGAATTTGGCATTTGGTATTTTACTTTTCGTTATAAATATCCTTTCTAAAGTGATCCTCTTCCCCATCCAAAATCTGCAAATAACTTCTGTATCGCGACCAAGCAATTTCCTCTGTTTCTAATGCTTCTTTTATTGCACATTGTGGCTCTTCCAAATGCATGCAATTATTGAATTTGCATTTATCCTTAAGTTTGAAAAACTCTGGAAAATAGTCACCAAGTTCTTCCTTTTCCATCTCGACCACACCAAATCCTTTGATTCCAGGAGTATCTATAATTTTTCCTCCAAAAGAAAGGTCGAACATTTCGGCAAAAGTTGTGGTGTGTTGTCCTTGCAGATGCTGGTCGGAAATCTTTGAGGTTTTCAAATCGAGTCCTGGTTCCAGAGCATTTACTAAAGTGGATTTCCCAGTACCACTATGGCCAGAAAACATACTTACATTGTCCTGCATCAAAGCTTTTACTTTATCTACATTCTTTCCAGTAATCGCTGAAATTCCAACACACTCATACCCTATTTTTCGGTACATGGCAGCGAGTAATTTGATTTCGAGCAGCTCATCGTCGTTATAGGTGTCAATTTTATTGAAGAGAATTATAGCTTTGATATGATATGCTTCTGCAGTAACCAAAAAACGATCTATAAAACTTGTGAAAGTTGGCGGATTGTTAAGGGTCACCAACAAAAAAGCTAAGTCGATATTGGCAGCAATGATGTGAGTTTGTTTTGAGAGGTTTACAGATTTTCGGATAATATAATTCTCTCGGGGCTCGATATTACTTATTACTCCTTCGTTTTCAGCACACTTTTTATCTATCTCAAAAACCACATGATCGCCTACAGCAACTGGATTCGTACTTCTGATTCCCCCAATTCGGAATCGACCTTTTAAACGACAATTGTAAAACGCGCCATTCTCGGCTTTAACAGAGTACCAGCTTCCAGTGGATTTATATACAAGGCCTTTCATTAGATTTTTGGGTTTCTGGTTTCTGGTTCTGGTTTGAAATTAAAAATGTCTTTATTCTTTATTTTGCTTCAAAATTAACTTAAATATAGCAAGACTTCAATCACCTAATCGTCCATAACTTTTTTCTGATGATTAATTGATTCCTGATGAATGGCTTTATAAATTTTCAAAACGAATTCTTCGCTCAGCTTGTTTTCACTTCCTAAAAGAATCATTCTTTCCAGAATTTGATTCCATCGTTTTACTTGAAGAATGGCAACATTATTTTTCTTTTTCAGTACCCCTATATTGTCAACCACTTTCATTCGCTTTCCCATCATATCCATAATCTGATCATCGATTAAATCAATCTGGGATCTTAATGTATTCAATTGGTTTTTGAATTCAACTTGATCTCCTTCAGATTTTCGTACTTTAAGATGACTTATTCCACTTATTAAAGCTGATGGCGTAATTTGCTGATCGGCATCGCTCCACGCATTATCAGGATCGGAATGGGTTTCAATCATCAGCCCATCGTAATTTAAGTCGAGAGCCGTTTGGCAAAGATCAAAAATTATATCCCGCCTGCCAGCGATGTGAGAGGGGTCGAGAATTAAGGGCAAATCGGGGAATTTATTTTGAAGATCAATTGGAATCTGCCATTCAGGGTTATTTCGATAACGCGTTTTTTCATACGTAGAAAAACCCCGATGAATCACACCCAGTTTGCGAATACCAACCTCATAAAAACGTTCTACGGCGCCCAGCCACAAGGCAAGATCAGAGTTTACGGGATTCTTTACCAAGATAATTTTATCCGTTCCCTTAACTGCATCCGCAATTTCTTGAACCATAAATGGAGAGACAGTCGTTCTAGCGCCAACCCACAAAATATCTACTTCGTGCTCAAGAGCCAATGCTACATGCTGGGCATTTGCAACTTCGGTAGCCGTGAGGAGTCCTATCTCCTCTTTCGCTTTTTTGAGCCATTTTAATCCCAATGCGCCCACGCCCTCAAAACTTCCAGGTCGTGTGCGTGGTTTCCAAACTCCTGCTCGCATCACAGAGACCTTTGTATTTTTTAATTCATGTGCTATTTTGAGCAATTGTTCTTCGGTTTCAGCACTGCACGGGCCCGCTATAACCAACGGATGCGCCAATTGCAAAGCATCTAACCACGCTCTAAGTTCCTTTTTATTTTGCATAAGGTGTATTCAGAAAAAAGAAAAGTCCCAAAAGGGACTTCAATTTAGTTTATCGAAATCGTCACAAGAATCCCTAAATGACCATTCTTATATATGGCTATGAATTTTGAGACAAATGGGAAAAACATTTTAATTCTCATCAATGCGAAAGTAGCCAATAATTGTGATTTCAAAACGTTTTTAATAAAATTTAATGTTTGTCACAAGGCTGCCTACGAGCGAAAATTGTGTAGTTTTGTCATCCGAAAAATATGTCGATAGCAGTAAAAAATATTAGCAAGTTCTACGGCGAACAAAAAGCGTTGAACAATGTTTCCTTCTCCATTGAAAAAGGGGAAATCGTTGGTTTCCTAGGACCTAATGGTGCGGGAAAATCGACAATGATGAAGATTTTGACTACCTATCTTTCTCCTTCGGAAGGGTTTGCGTTTGTGAATGGTTTTGAGACAGGAAAGGAAGACAATGAAGTTAAGAAAAGCGTAGGTTATTTGCCAGAACACAATCCATTATATCTGGAAATGTTCGTTAGGGAATATCTTCTATTCAACGCCGGAATCTATAAGATACCAAAAGTAGAAGTTGAAAAAATCATCGAAAAAACGGGATTGTCTTCCGAAGCAAATAAAAAAATTGGACAACTTTCCAAAGGTTACAGACAGCGTGTGGGTTTGGCCTGCGCACTTCTGCACAATCCCGAAGTTTTAATCCTCGATGAGCCTACCACTGGCTTGGATCCAAACCAATTAATCGAAATCAGAAATTTGATAAAAGATGTGGGAAAAGAAAAGACCGTGCTACTTTCCACTCACATAATGCAGGAAGTTGAAGCAATATGCGATCGAGTGATAATAATAGACAAAGGCAAAATTGTTCTCGATAAAAAGCTGGAAGATTTAAAAAATAAAAAGCAGCAAATCATCGAGGTCGAGTTTGATTATCGCGTGGAGGAAATTGCACTTCAACAACTTCCGAGGATTGGAAAAATTGAAAATCCTGTGGGTTTTGTATATCAATTATTCTTCGACACCGAACAGGATATGCGTGGAAAAGTATTCGATTTTGCGCACGACAATGGGTTAAAAATCCTGCAATTGCACAACAAAAATACTACGTTGGAAAAGCTTTTCGGGGAGTTGACTTCTTGAATATTCTCCTTTATCCCAACTAATTCTATTCAAAAATAAGTCTTCCTCGATATAATTCTTCCACCTCAACAATCGGAGGGCGATTTTTAGAAATAACATTGCCCAAACTCACTATTTTCCCTTTGATAGATCGCTGCGGATTTACAATCATTGGGCCTGAACTTCGATGATAGATTACTAAATCCTGAACAGTTAAACCTTCCGAATAAATTCTACAATCACCAGCATATAATCCAAAACTAGCTTTATTAGCCTTTCCACTTAAATAAAACTTGGATAATCCGTTGGCTGTAACAGACAACTTTTCAACATTTAAATCCAATCTAAAATCACCATCCGTATGAAATTGCCCTTCAAGATTATGGTCTTCCGATAGAAGAGTCAATTCTGGATAGCTCAAGGTGCCGATGCTTTCAATCAGATAACCCGAACTGCTTCTGATTTCGGTAATATTTGGAGAGGTGACATATACTTTTGTGATTCCATAATCCCGTGCCAAATTACAGGAATTGTTGTTGTGAATTTCCAGTCGTCCATCAGTAACAGTAAGGTTTACATTATCAATCAGGTTTTCTCCTGATTCCACTACTATCTTCTGCTCTGTTCCCTGCTGCAGAATAAGTTTTGTACGGTCCCAAACCAAAATTTTAGTGAAGGGCAAAACTTCTATTTCGCTTTGGATAATATCTCCTGAACTTTTGAAGCAATCCCAGCTTTGCTCGGTACTGCAACCAACTAACAGCAACAATAACAATAACAATAAAAATGTATAAGATAGATTCTTCATATTCTGTAAAAGCAATTCGGTTTTCTTACAATCTAATGCCAACTCCAAATTCCATCGCTTCTGCCTTGGCCCAGTGCGAATGGACAGAAACCGTGGCAAAAAAATTATCATCAAAAAAATAACGCTTCAAACCCAAGCGGCTATAAACTCTGTTTTCAAACTCATAGGGCCAATAAACATAATAGCCCATTTGTGTGATGGCGGCCACTCGATTAAAACGCAATTCGTGCCCAATAAACAGGCCGACGCGCTTATAATCCTCATCTCCTGAAAGTCCATCTTCGGGAAATGCTATAGATCGAAACTTAATGTATTCCTTTAAAAATGTTGAAAAGAAAACGTCGATTCCTACTTGTAAAGTGCTTTTATAATTAATTCGTTTGTCCGCAAAAAAGGATAATTCATAAAAAGGCTCTTGTCCAAGACCAATTACGCCACTTTCATTCACACCCGTCCTAAAAACAAAATTATATGCAATCCTTTCCGCATAAGTGGAACTGAGTGAATCTTCCTTATTAATGTATTCTGGGAATTCCTTATAATTCAATTGATAATTCAAGCCCGCATTTAGCGCAATCGAATTTGTACTAGTATTTGGAGCTTTAAGACTTCCATTGCTGTAATGGATAAATACAAATCCTATGTGAAATCCAAGCCCTTTCCAGATGTTCTCCCGAACGAAATTTCCTTTTAAATAAGTCGAGCTGAGTAAGTGGGTACCATAAGCCGTGTTGTTATAATTGGACTCGGAATCATACGGATTCGTCATGTATGCAATTCCTTCTCCAACTTGAAACCTTAGATTACGCTTCAAAAAATACCAGTTCAAATGTCCGTAAATTCCGATAGCATTTCCTAAATATTCATTGTGCATGTCCTGATATGCCACAGAAAAACCCCAGTCTGGAAAATTGTAACGACGTTCCCATTCGTTAAACCCATAGGTTTTTCTGTTGTAGGAAAGGACAAAACCAGTGGGATGTCCAGTAATTAAATGTTGGATACTGGGATTGTGTTCAACGATATTTCCGTAGAAAAAATCGGCTTCCAAGGAAATAGGCTTTTTTTCTTCTCCTTCTTGTGAAAAAAATGGAACACTTAAAAATAGGAATATGAATACGAAAAGAAGTTGCTTCATGTTTATTTCAACGACCGTAAAGATAAGCTAATCTCAAAATAATTGGCAAAGGCACTTATCTTCTTTTATTGCTAAAAAATTTTTGAAGCGATTTCCTTTATATTGCTACTTTTCCCCATCGAATAAAAGTGTAAAAACGGAACATCCGCATTCAGTAGTTCCTTACTTTGCTGCACGCACCAATCAATCCCAATCTGTCGAACTGCCCTATTATCCTTTGCTTTTACGACTTCCATTACCAACACATCTGGAAGATCTACTTTAAACCTATGCGGAATCAGGTTTAAATGTGATTTTACAGCTATAGGTTTCAACCCTGGAATAATAGGAACGGTTATCCCTTCTTTTCTACATTTATCGACAAATTGGAAATACTTTTCATTGTCAAAAAACATTTGTGTTACTATGTATTCTGCACCGTTTTTGATTTTCTTTTTAAGGAAATGAATGTCACTTTCACTGCTAGGTGCTTCCATATGTTTTTCGGCATAACCAGCAACACCTACACAAAAATCAGTTGGACACGTATTCTGAAGTTCATCGTCCAAATAAACACCTTTGTTCATAGAGTTTACTTGCGAAACAAGATCGCAAGCATATTTGTGACCGTTTTTTTCTGGAGTGAAATAGGTTTCACTTTTCACAGCATCGCCTCGAAGTGCCATCACATTATCGATTCCCAAAAATTGAAGATCTATTAAAAAGTTCTCGGTTTCCTCCTTTGTAAATCCACCACAGAGAATATGAGGCACTGCATCCACCTGATATCTATTCTGAATGGCAGCACAAATACCAACGGTTCCTGGTCGTTTTCGCACAACTTTCTTCTCTATCAATCCGTCTTTTATTTCCTTAAAAACATATTCCTCCCTGTGATACGTCACGTTTATGTATGGTGGTTGAAACTCCATTAATGGATCAATATTTTCAAAAATGGAATGTATGTTTTCTCCCTTTAATGGTGGTAAAATCTCGAACGAAAATTGTGTTTTTCCGTTTATTATGTGATCGGTTACTTTCATAGTCCCCCTAGCCCCCAAAGGGGGAATTTCCCCCTGGGCCCCAAAGGGAGAACGCAGAGGAGATTAAACTTTTCGATTCAGTATTATTTATCTTTTTCATGATTTTTAATTTCTAATTTATTTAAAGTCCCCTGTGAGGATTTAGGGGCTTAGGTTAGTTTTTAGCCAATTTGTGGCTTCTTCTAAATTCATGTTTTTTCGCTTCGCGAAATCTTCAACTTGGTCTTCTTTGATTTTTCCAAGGCCGAAATAGCGCGCTTCGGGATTTCCAAAATAATATCCTGAAACCGAAGCTGCAGGCCACATCGCCATATGCTCCGTAAGTTCTACACCAATATTTTCCGTTACGTTCAAAAGTTCCCAAATGGTTCTTTTTTCCAAATGGTCTGGGCAAGCGGGATAACCAGGTGCGGGACGAATACCTTTATATTTCTCCGAAATCAGATCTTCATTGCTAAGGTTTTCTTCGGAAGCATAACCCCAATATTCCGTTCTCACTTGTTTGTGTAAATATTCAGCAAAAGCTTCTGCCAAACGGTCTGACAAGGCTTTTACCATAATAGCGTTGTAATCGTCGTTCTCTTCAACATATTTCGCGGCCAATTCCGCAGTTCCAAAACCTGTACTCACGCAGAAACAACCCACATAATCCTGAATTCCTGTTTCCTTCGGCGCAATAAAATCTGCCAAAGCGATATTTGGTTTTCCTTTTGCCTTTTGGGATTGTTGGCGTAAAGTGCGGAAAGTCCCCCCCGCCCCCGAAGGGCGAGCCAATTTAAGAGTTCCCCCTTTGGGGGTTAGGGGGACTATTTCTATATCATCATCATTAACAGTATTCGCCTCAAAAACTCCAAACACGGCTCGGCCAGTTATCAATTTTTCTGAAATTAATTTATCTAGCATTTTTTTGGCATCATCAAAAAGTTCTGAAGCCTGTTCGCCGACCACTTCATCGGTAAGAATATTAGGAAATCGGCCGTGCAATTCCCAGCTTCGGAAAAATGGTGTCCAATCTAAATAATCACGCAGTAGGTTTAAATCGAAATCCTTTATAACGTGAACTCCCAGTTGATTTGGTTTAACTATTTCCGAAGTACTCCAATCTATTTGGAATTTGTTTTTACGCGCTTCGGAAATGGTTAAATAGTTTTTAACCCTTTGTCGTTTCTGAAAATCTCTTCGGAATGTGTCGTATTCCTCTTTAATCATTTGTTTGTATGCTTCCGAAGTTTCCTTTTTTAGCAAATCGCCAACCACTGTAACTGCACGGGAAGCATCGTTTATATGAACTACGGCACATTCGTATTCTGGGTCAATTTTTACTGCGGTGTGTGCTCTGCTTGTGGTTGCACCGCCAATTAGCAAAGGAACTTTAAAGTTCTGTCGTTGCATTTCTTTAGCTAAAAAAACCATTTCATCCAGTGAAGGAGTTATCAATCCACTTAAGCCAATTGCATCTACGTTTTCTTCTTTTGCCGTTGCAATTACTTTTTCGGGTGGAACCATCACACCCAAATCAATTATTTCATAATTATTACACGCTAAAACAACCCCGACAATGTTTTTTCCGATGTCGTGAACATCGCCTTTTACGGTCGCCATAAGTATTTTTCCAGCGTTTTTGGAATCCCCAACTTGTGGGTTTTTAAGTTTTTCCTCTTCAATATAAGGAAGTAGATATGCCACTGCTTTTTTCATTACTCGCGCACTCTTCACTACTTGTGGCAAAAACATTTTTCCACTTCCAAAAAGGTCGCCAACCACGTTCATTCCAATCATTAAATTGCCTTCAATAACTTCAATCGGTTTGTCAGCAATTTGGCGTGCTTCTTCAATGTCTTCAAGGATGTATTCATCTATTCCTTTTACTAGTGCCTTTGTGATACGGTTTTGCAAAGGTTCTTCTCGCCAAGACAAATCAATTTTACTCTCTTTTGATTTGCCAACCACATTTTCAGCAAAATCAAGCAATCGCTCTGTAGCATCTTCACGGCGGTCGAACATTACATCCTCTACATGTTCCAAAAGATCCTTTGGAATATCATCGTAAATCTCCAACATGCTTGGGTTTACGATTCCCATATTCATTCCAGCCTGAATAGCGTGATACAAGAAAACGGAGTGCATCGCCTCACGAACCGGATTATTGCCTCGGAAACTGAAGGAAACATTGCTAACTCCCCCGCTCACGCTAACATGTGGTAAATTTTCACGAACCCAACGCGTGGCTTCAATAAAGTCGATGGCATTGCGGCGGTGTTCGTCCATTCCTGTTGCAACCGGGAAAATATTAAGATCGAAAATGATGTCTTCGGGTGCAAATTTTACTTGATTTACTAAAATATCATAGGAACGCTTTGCGATTTCAATTCGCCGCTCCAAATTATCGGCTTGACCAGTTTCATCAAAAGCCATTACGATAACTGCTGCTCCATAGCGTTTAATCAATTTTGCGTGATGGATGAATTCTGCTTCTCCTTCCTTTAAACTGATTGAATTCACAACACATTTTCCTTGTACAACTTGTAATCCGGCTTCAATGATTTCCCACTTAGAGCTATCGATCATTATTGGAACTCGGGAAATATCTGGCTCTGCAATTACTAGATTTAGAAATTTCACCATCGCCTCTTTTCCGTCAATCAAACCATCGTCCATATTAATGTCGATAATCTGCGCGCCGTTTTCAACTTGTTCGCGAGCAACGGAAAGGGCTTCTTCAAAATTTCTGTCTTTTATAAGTCGAAGAAATTTCTTTGAACCTGCAACATTCGTGCGTTCCCCAACATTTATGAAATTACTTTCTGGGGTTATAATTAGCGGTTCTAAACCTGATAATTTTAAATATTTTCTATTTGTCATTTTGATTTTTATTTTCCTCTGTGCTCTTTGTGTCTTTGTGATACGCTTTTTCACCGCAGAGGCGCTGAGGCCGCAAAGGTTTTAGCATTGTAAATTCTTTAAATCTATTACCCCAACCCTAAAGGGAGCCATCTTGACAACCCCTCTTTAGGGGTTGGAGGTAATTATTATCTCTCATTTCCACATTTTATTCAGAAATAATTTCAGATGCATAAAGTGGGCGGGGTTTATATTGAGATGCCATTTCGGCAATGGCTTTTATATGGTCTGGGGTTGTTCCGCAACAACCGCCAATAATGTTCACTAATCCTTTGTCTAAATATTCCCTAATCTGCGAAGCCATTTGCTCCGGACTTTCATCGTATTCCCCAAACGCATTTGGTAAACCCGCATTTGGATAGGCGCTTACGGCAAGATTGGTGCGGTTGGCAATCACTTCCAAATGAGGCGTGAGTTGTTTGGCACCCAAAGCACAATTGAAACCTACGCTCAACAACGGAATATGCGAAATGGAAATCAAAAATGCTTCTGCTGTTTGACCCGAAAGTGTTCTTCCCGAAGCGTCTGTAATGGTTCCGCTTATCATTATTGGAATGTCAATATTTCGTTCGTCCTTTATTTCATCGATTGCGAAAAGTGCTGCTTTAGCATTTAACGTATCGAAAATGGTTTCTACCAACAGAATGTCTACGCCACCATCAATGAGAGCTTCGGCTTGATGTTTGTATGCAACTCGTAATTGTTCAAAGGAAATAGCACGAAAGCCAGGATCATTTACATCCGGGCTCATGCTTGCAGTTTTGTTAGTTGGGCCCATTGCGCCAGCCACAAAACGAGGTTTGTTTGGCTCTCTTTTCGTGAATTCATCTGCGACCTTTTTTGCTATTTTGGCAGATTCGAAATTCAATTCATAGACCAAATCCTGCATTTCGTAATCGGCCATTGCGATTGTGGTTCCAGAAAAAGTGTTGGTTTCAACAATATCTGCTCCTGCAGCGAAATACTTTGAATGAATTTCTGCTATTGCTTGTGGTTGCGTTATTGATAACAAATCGTTATTACCTTTTACGGACTTATGAAAATCCTTAAACCGTTCTCCACGAAAATCTTCTTCCGAAAATTTATAGCGTTGTAGCATCGTGCCCATTGCGCCATCGAGAATTAGGATTCGGTTTTGAATTGCTTCTTGTAATTTATTCATTGATTCTTCTTTTTATAAACCTACAAGGTTTTGGAAACCTTGCAGGAGGTTAGCTCCAAGGAGCGCCGCTAAAAAAGCGGGGAACACCTTGCAGGAGGTTGGTTTTTGCGTGAGGGATTGAGGCTCTGTCTGAGCTCTTTATTTTTTTGAAAATAAAAATAAAAGCGAGTGCCGAAAGCCCGACCCGTTTTTCGCGGGGCACGCCATAAAAAAAATATATCAAGAAAAGGTGAAGGAAAAACCTATTTTGTTGTTATCTATTCCTGAAGTTACTCCGGATAGAATGTAGCACCTTCTCCAAAAGCTGGGCAGGTTGCTAAGGCGTCAAAGGGTCTAGTCCCTCGGCCTTTCTTGATAACTTTTCATAATGGATATGAACTGGTACAAAGTAAGAGGATAAAATTTACAATACAAAATTATGTAAGGAAAAAGAGTTAAGACCGCTTTGCTAAAGGACTTAAGACGTATGACCAAGAGGGAATAATCATTTATTTCCTAAATCTTCAAAGCTTTTCCATTAAGGATTATACCATAGGAAATTTTCACAGAAGCCTCCATTGTTATTGAAACAGAGCAATACTTTTCAAAACTCAATGCTGCGGCTCGAATGGCTTTTGTCTCATCAATTTTTCCTTCTAAATAAAGGGTTACACGAATTGCTTCAAACGGTTTCGCTTCTCGAACTTCCTTTCGTTGTCCTTCAACTTCCATTTTATAGGAAGTAATTTCCTGCCGTTGCTTTTTTAAGATTGAAACCACATCTATCGCACTACAGCCGCCGACACCCATCAATAAAAGTTCCATTGGACTGGCGCCTTTGGAGGGTTCATCGGTTTTATTGTCGATAAAAACGGACACACCGGAATCGCCTTTTGCTTCAAAAAGATAGTTGTCGTTTATTCTGTTTAGGGAGACTTTCATAGATGTATAAAATTTATTTTCTAAAGGGAATCTTCGACTACTAATGACATTATTTAGAGCAATCAAGTTTAAAAATCAAATATAGGCGCAAATAATCCAAAATAAAATTGCGGTTCATTAAATTTTTCTACTTTTGCCGAGACAATTTAAGAGGAAAGATTTGACTGATTGCAACCTCAATAAAAAATGCTAAAGGCAGTGAAAACTTCCCTTGGTCACCAACGTCAAATCTTCCATAGAATTAATTCTTTAAAACCATATCTATGGCCTATTTATTTACTTCGGAAAGTGTTTCTGAAGGACACCCAGACAAAGTTGCGGACCAAATTAGCGATGCACTTTTAGATAATTTTTTAGCTTTCGATCCTGAAAGCAAAGTTGCTTGTGAAACTTTAGTGACCACTGGACAAGTCGTTTTGGCGGGAGAAGTGAAAAGCAATACCTACCTCGATGTTCAGACCATTGCTCGTGATGTAATCAACAAGATTGGTTATACTAAAGGAGCCTATAAATTCAGTGGTGATTCTTGCGGTGTTATCTCCCTAATTCACGAACAATCTCAGGATATCAATCAAGGGGTGGATCGTGAAAACAAAGAAGATCAAGGCGCTGGAGACCAAGGAATGATGTTCGGTTATGCCACTAAGGAAACTGAAAACTATATGCCTTTGGCTTTGGACATTTCACATAAAATAATGATTGAATTGGCGAATCTTAGAAGAGAAGATAAAGAGATAAAATATCTTCGCCCAGATTCAAAAAGTCAGGTAACCATTGAATACAGCGACGATAACATTCCACAAAAAATTGTTGCGATTGTTGTTTCCACACAGCACGATGAGTTTGATGCTGATGAGCCGATGTTGAAAAAGATCAAGAAGGACATTCTTGATGTTTTGATTCCAAGAGTTAAGAAACAACTTCCAGAATATGTTCAAAAACTGTTTAATGATGAAATCACGTATCACATAAATCCAACAGGGAAATTTGTAATTGGTGGACCACACGGCGATACAGGCTTAACTGGAAGAAAAATAATCGTTGATACCTACGGCGGAAAAGGTGCTCATGGTGGAGGTGCTTTCAGTGGAAAAGATCCAAGTAAAGTTGATAGGAGTGCTGCCTATGCTTCTCGACATATCGCGAAAAACCTTGTTGCAGCAGGTGTGGCTGATGAAGTTTTGGTTCAGGTTTCTTATGCTATTGGCGTTGTAGATCCAACTTCAATTTTGGTAAATACTTACAACACTTCAAAAGTGAAACTTTCTGATGGAGACATTGCGAAAAAGGTTTCAGAAATCTTCAATATGCGTCCAGCCGCTATTGAAAAGAGATTAAAACTTAGAAACCCTATCTATTCCGAAACTGCGGCTTACGGTCATATGGGAAGGAATCCAGAGAAAATCACTAAAACATTTGAAAGCCCTTACAACGGAAGAATCGAAAGAGAAGTCGAGCTTTTTACTTGGGAGAAACTAGATTATGTCGAAAAGGTGAAAGAAGCCTTTGGAATTTAAACTACAAAAGCGTTAATAAATTTCAAAATAAAAATCCCAAATTCCAAAACTAACTTTTGGAATTTGGGATTTGTTATTTGGTGCTTTAAGGAATCTACATTCCTCCTTTTCTTTCAGGAACTCTTTGTGTTGGCCATTTTTGTGGCTCTCCAGTTTTGTCGTCTATTGGCATTTTCACTTTATCCCAAGAAGCTCTTTCGGGATCTTCGGAAGCCATATAGGCAAGAATTGCTGTTAGAATTACATTGTTCTGTACATCATCAAAAACGATTTTGTCGTAGGTGTCGCGGTTTGTATGCCAAGTGTAGTTCCAGTAACTCCAGTTAAGAGAACTTAAACTAAAGCCAGGCGATCCTGCAGCAACAAAACTTGCATTATCTGAACCTCCTCGCGCAGGCCAGCCTGGAAAAGTGGTTTCAATATGTTTGCGAATGGTATCTGGAACGGCCTTTAACCATCGTGAAATGTAATCATAAGAATGTAAAAATCCAGCGCCGTTAATGCTAACAACCCTTCCTGTTCCGTTGTCTTGGTTAAAGGAAGCTTGCATGTTTTTTATAATTTCTGGATGGTCCGCAACAAAAGAAGAAGAGCCGTTCAAACCTTGTTCCTCACTTCCCCAGTGCCCGACTAAAATTGTACGTTTTGGATTGGGATAGACTTTTTTCAGGATTCGCATTGCTTCCATCATTACTAGTGTTCCGGTGCCATTATCGGTTGCGCCAGTACCTCCATCCCAAGAATCAAAATGAGCGGAAAGAATTACGTATTCTTCTGGTTTTTCAGTCCCTTTAATTTCGGCAATGGTATTAAAAGCCGGAACAACACCCAAATCTTTGGATTCGGCAACGACGTGTATTTGAGGCTTGTCGCCGTGTTCCACCATTCGGTAAAGCATTGTGTAATCTTCCAATTGGATATCTACTGTTGGAATTTTTTTAGTGCGAGCACCGAAAATTTTATCCACTCCAAATCCTTTAGACCAATAGTTATCAACTATTCCGGCAGCTCCTGCTTTTTCCAACGCTGGAATAATACTTCTTCTGTCGTAGCCACTTTTCGCGATGTTTGCATACCAGGCTCTGGTCATTTCATCCCGCTCCTTTTTCATTTTCTCAAAAGATTCGGGAGTGGCGAATTCTTCCCAATTATAATCAGGTCTTCCAGTAGGCTGCTTCATCGCGACCATAACGAATTTACCCTTTACTGTTGGAAGCCATCTATGGAAAGATAAGGAATCCTTTATTTCTGGAAGGATAATACATTCGGCAGTAATTCCCTTTTTTGAAGTGCCGGGATTCCACGCTAATTGAGTTCCTTCCAAAGTTTGTACTCTTGGATGAATCATATCAATATGCGTAATTCCCCGCTCCCAGCCTTTCCATTCTCCCCATTGCTGGTTTTCTGCGGAGATGCCCCAAGATTTGTATTTTGCAACGGCCCAATCGTGTGCTTTTTGCATTTGAGGGGTTCCGACCAATCGCGGGCCGATGTCGTCCATTAATTCATGGCCTAATATTTCTAGTTGTGAATTTTGATAAGCTTCATTTATAATTCCTTCAACGACCTTATCCTTTTCTTGTGAGTAGATCGAAGAAGTTGCAATTAAAAAGTAAGTGAAGGTAAGCGTAAAAAGATTTTTCATACAGAGAGATTTTCGTGGTAGATTTTACTTTAAGAAAAAGGTAAATTTACACTTTATTTTGAACTAGGGAATTCCTGAACAATTCCCTGAAAATAAGATTTGGGATTTTTTGTAGACGTTTAATAAATCTCTTAACAAGAATCGTGGTTTTAAAGTTTTTCTATTCTAATTCCGTTTCGAAAAGTTTCCTTAAAATAAAAAATCTCACAGGTTTTGAAAACCTGTGAGGTCGGATTTTTCATTTTATGAAGGAAACTGGATATACGGGAAAATTATTATTGTCAACTCACTCCTTAAACTGACCATAAAAGGCACCATCGAGGGAGCCTATATTTATTTCATTTAGTCGTCCATCTACTTCGGACACTTCAAAAGCTACGTTAAACACGCTATTATCACGAAAACCGGCATTGAAAGCATGGTCTGAATGCGGATTTTCTGCGGTAACGCATTTATCATCATAATTAAAAATAAGTTTGTCAGCCATAAGTTCGGCTTCTGCCATAGCTCCATCAGGAAATGGGCCACCCGGATTAATTAGGTGGTATTTTAAGGTAAAAGTTTTACCAACAAGATTAGCTGGAGTTGCTCCTGGAGTTTCTCCACTTTTCAAAGGCACTGAACAAACAGTTCCACAAGAGGTGGGATCACCTCCATCGTCGTCGCCAGAACAGGCGGTCATCAAAATTGCGGCAAATAGAAATAATGTAAATTTTTTCATATTATATTTTTTTAGATTTATTACTCAAAATTACATCGTCAAAAGACGGCGTGAAATAAGACAACTGCCGTAATCTACTATATCAATTAAAAAACCCAACAGGTTTCAAAAACCTGTTAGGCGTAGAGAGATTTTTGCCTATTGAAAACCTAAATAATGTTGTGGTTTTTTGCCTTTTGAACTGCTTCAATCTTGCTATGCACTTGCAGTTTCTTGTAGATATTTTCAATGTGTTTACGCACCGTACTAGGCGACAGAAAAAGATGACTTGCTATCACGGTATAACTCAATCCTTTGCTCAACTGTTCTAAAACCTCCACTTCTCTTTCTGAAAGCGAAATTTCTTCCTGATCACATGGATTTTGAATATCCATCGGATTGCGCAATAGTTTCAATGTTTTCATTGCGATGGACGGATTCATCGCAGCGCCACCGTTTAAAGTTTCCTGAATTCCTTCGAATAAATCCTTAGGGTTCGTTTCTTTCAATAAATAACCGTCAGCACCAGCTTTTATGGCGTTAAAAATATGTTCATCATTGTCAAAAGCTGTTAGCATAATTATCCGGATATGTGGGTATTTCTGTTTAACAATTTGGGTGGTTTCAATGCCGTTGAGTACGGGCATTTCAATATCCATTAGAATTAAATCAAGATTATGATTTTCTTCCAATTTCGTGAGCAGATCACTGCCGTTTAATGAGGTGTGCTTTACAGCAACATCATCAAAAAAGGAAAGTTTTTCCTTTATGGCATTTATCAGGAAGGTGTTATCGTCAACAATTGCAATTTTTATCATCTTTGGCATGGTTAGTTAGTTTAAAGATAGTATTTTTTTGGACGGATTGAATCACGACTTTTGGAATCACGACTTTTTGAATCACGATTTTTGGAATCTCGATTTTTGGAATCACGATTTTTGGAATCACGATTTTTGGAATCACGATTTTTCAATCACGGCTTTTGGCTGAACTTCGTTTTTAAAAACGTTTAATTCTATTTCCCATTCAAAACAAAAGGTGCCCAAATGTTGGCATCGGCCATTGATTCCCCAAATTTTCCGGACATCATTTCTCTTTTTGCATCGTTTACGGCATCTTCTACAGATTGGTGTTTTTGGTATAGGTTGGAATACACCAACGTCATAAATATCATAGTTCCCATATCGCTAACCGGCCATAAACTGAGCAAGGTATTATTGGCTCCCGCACTTAAAAATGATGAGTTTAAACCGTTAATTCCTTCGCCTCCATATATTTTACCAACTGCAGTGGAACAGGCACTCAATACCGCCATATCGGCCTGAATATTTAAGTCGGCTATTTCGTGTGCCAAAAGAAACATGTCTTCATTGCCATCACCACCTGGCGGCTGGGTCATCATAACTCCGGACAATTCTGGAACCGCATCACCCGCAAAACCGTGGGTAGCAATATGGATGTATTTGTAGTTTGCCAGTTCACCATTTTTGTCCATTTTCTTTAATTCACTTTCCCTCATTTGCTGGTCTATACGAATGGTTGCATCTGGAATTACTTCCTTTAGTTTGTTAACTTCCCTCAATGTTCCAAGTAAATAGTCTGCGCCGCCAAAACCCAGTTTGTTTAATTCTGAAGAAAGACTGCTTTCATTATTCGCTATTTTCTTTGCAATGGCATCTTGCAAGGAGTAAATATCTTCCATAGAACGTTTTGGATAGACCTGGTTTCTGCCTGGTGGCGGATTGTAAGTTGCTCCGCCAAATGCCAATAAGGTCTTTCTATCTGCGGGAAAATTTCTGTTTTGCAAACTTGCCCAAATAGTGGCCGATGGAATGTATTTTACATTGTGTTTTTCAATTAAAAACTTCTTATTTCCATCTAAAAAAGATTCGAATGGAAGATAGTTTAGAAAGCCCTCTCCGCTAATAATAATCGTCTTTTTTCCTACTAAATTTGCTTCAATTGGTTTTATGAGATAGTTGTACCATTGTTGTAGAAATTTCTCACGAAATGGAATCATAGTTGGGTCGTCACTATTCAATACCTGAACGGTAATATCGACAAAGGTTTCATAATCCTTTTGTTTAAATCCATCAGCTAGGTTGGCGAAACGTACTATTTGTCCATCAATTAGCTCCTCATTCATTTTCAGCATATAGCCATTAATAGAATTTGGTCTTTTATGAACCATGTTTATGAATTCATTTTTTATTTTCATCCAACTTTCAACGGGGAAATTGTAGGCGATAGAAGCAGAATTATTTGTAATCACTGAAACAATCATTTCTCCTGGAGTCGCTTCGGAATAATATAACAAAACCTCATGTGACTTCAGTAATTTTTGAGTTTGCTGAAGGGTGACTGGCTTTATATTTTTATCGATTTTATCTCTCAGCAACCTACTTCGGTTTAAGTCTTGCACCTGAAAAAGTTGGCTTACGTTTCCTGTTTTTTGAAGGCTCATAATAAGTCCGCTATAAGCACTGGAATGTTCGTTCATAACCGCCAATTGCCGGGAAGCGGAAAGGTTTTTGCGATATTTTTCTGTAATATCCACTGCCTTTTGGAACATTTGTGCCGCAGCGGCATAATCATTCGATCCGTAGTACATAAAACCTAGGTTATTTGCAATTAGCTGGGCATTGGGATAATCTTTTTTAGCTAAATAACTATCGTATGTTTTGAGCAATACTTGCTTTGCTTCATCTCTTTTATCCATTCTCCATAACGACAAGGCGTAATTTGTTGAAATTTCATTCGTCAAATTTTCATCATTCACGGTTTTGGCAAGAGCATAAGCCTCGTTAAGATAGCGCGTTCCTTTAATCTTATCCTGAGGCAATTCGGCCGCGAAATATTTGCCGCCCAAGGCGTTCAAGGCTTTTGCCTGCATATAGGTATAGCCAATTGATTTGGAATCTTCCAATAAATGGTTCGCCACTTTTTCCATTTCAGAAGCATTCTTTAGTCCATCCAATGCCAGCATTTTTCGAGCTAGTAATTGGCAATTTAAAAATGTGACAAAACCTAGTTTATCGATTTCAGCAAGTCCTTTATTCGCAGTGGCGAACAGGGTGTTATTGTTGAATCCTTCATAATAAGAAAGGTAATTGTACGTCTGTGCCTTATCATAATAGGCCGTACTGTTTTTGATTGCTGGATTGTTGAGGAAAGCGTTCAACAAAATTTGTGCAGGCTCCCATTGACCGGCATTATAAAATTTAATTCCCTTATAAAAATCGGCATAGGCCATTACCATAGGATTGTTAGGTTGTTGATTTTGAAAATAGCTCTTAACCACTGTAAAATCGCCACATTCCTGACCTTGATTCCATTTTGATTGGCAATTAAAATATTTCTGCATTATGGCAGGAGAACCAGTGGTCTTTGAATTCGAAGCCTTTGTTATTTCCTTTAGTCCGCCCAAATCCTTTTTGGTGAAACGTTCAATTTGGCTAATATCGTCCAAGGTGACTTTAAGTGCGCCATCGTCTGCTCGCAATTGAAGAGAAAAATCCATCAGTTTTTGGGCCTCTGAAACATTTCCCTTTAAAAATGCTATGTAGGAAGCGATTCCGTAACTGCCCTGATCTACTGGATTAATACTGCTTGCCGTAGCAATATATTTATCGGCAGCTGTCAAATCATTTTTAAGAATGGATGTATATGCCTTAAAAGCGTATCCGGCATAATTATCGGGATCTGCCTTAATTATGGATTCGGCAATATGATTCATTCCTACAGTATCATCCTTCGCATAATATTCAAGAAATCTTTGAATCTGCTGATTTGTGTCCTGAGCGGAGAGCTGGAACAGATTTAGAAAGAAAAGGATGCTTAATAACCAATAGTTTCGTTTCAACATGATTTTATCCTTATTAAATTTTCCATTCTTCAGCACAGTTTGCTTTTCTCTCGTCATTGAGTGTATTGCCGGTTTCAAAATAGGTATCACTTTCTATTACAATTAGTTCATTACCATTTTTGCTAAGATTGATATTCATTAAATAACGAGATTTTCCGCCATAAAGCGTTAGGCTTGATATAGGTTTCCAACCTAAATATTCTCCTTTCGGACCAATTTTTACAAATCTAAAATGTGTAGTATTTCCATCACGCAAACCCATAATCATAATATTATTTCCATTGCACTCGGTAAATTTTCCAATTGCAATAACATATCCTTGCAAGGCGAGCCACTTTTTTACATAGGGTAAATCGGTTATGTCACGGCCTTTAATGGTTTGTGAATTAAACGAATAATTTGTTGGCAATTTCTCGAAGTTCTTCAGGAATTCCTTAAAATCCAATTCATAGCTGGGATCATTTTCTGGCTTTCCGTGGGGAAATTTTATACCAAACACATATTTTTTGGCATCATCAGCCATAAACTGATAAACAGTTCCTTCCGCAAGTTCAGCGGCTTCTTCAAGTCTGTGTATAATGTTGAATTTATGCTCAAGGAATTTATCCGGAAATAGACGCGTAAACCGATCGTACTTTATAATGGCCGCATAAAAAACAATAGCTGGATGACGAAAAATGCGTTGATCTTCATTGGCTGCCGCCATTGCACGGTAAGATGCTTCCGTATAATTTCCTTTGGAATATTCTTCGAACGCCAAAGCAGATTGAGCGCCCGGAATATTTGTCTTATACGCATCGCCATAATTTTTAAATTCTTGCAATTCCAATGCCTGATGGGCAATTTCAAAGGCCTTTGAGGAATTTCCCGTATCGAGATATGCCAGGGACAATTCACTTAAAATCCTATCGTTATTCGGAAAAGATTGGTTGGCTTTTAAAAGTAGGGCCAAGCTCTCATCATTATGCACGTGTGTGTTCTCATTTTTCAATTTTAGGAGAATATAAAATGTGGCAATCTGTCCCTGGTTTTCTTTTGAAACTTCTACGGAAGAATTTCCTGCTTCTATGATCTCGTAGGCTTTTTTGAAATCGGTCAGCGCTAAATCATTCTTACCGTAATACCGATGGATATTTCCGCGGTCGTAATAGGCCCTTGCATTATTTGGATGTTGCGCAATATAATTACCCATAAAAGCAATTCCTTTGTTATAATCCTTGGCTTTAAGCTGGTAAAATGCCGCCAGCCAACTCACGATGTTATAATCATCAGGACTATTTTTTTGGGCTTCGAAAAAATCACTTTCGGCACCTGAATTTTCTTTGGTCGATTCTGGACCTTTGGAAAGGTTATAATATTTTACACCTCGCCAGAAATAGGCATCGGAGGGATTTTTCTTTTCCTTTTTTGCATATTTTATTGCTTTCGCAAAATATTCGATTCCGTCTCTATCACTTTTTCCCTTTGAAAGGCAATCGTCGTAGTTATCGCATTTTTGGGCCAGGATGGGCGAAAAAGATAATGTCAAAATGAGTGAGGCTATTAAAATTTTCATGGTTTACGAATTAAAGGTTAGAATCAGTGAAGAGCTATTTAGGCTATTAAAAAAGTTGCTTATCGGTTAACGTAAATATCTATAAAAGACAAATACGCCGAAATAGGGCAATTGCCTTATTTGTACGCAACTAGTTGGAAGCGATTTTTTGTAGAATAAATTTAAAGCTGAAGTTTAAGAACCGGGAAAGGTCATAATAACTCGTGTTCCACCATTTTTTTGGGAAATGAAATCAAATTCACCTCCAATTTCTCGAGCACGTTTTTTCATATTATTGAGCCCGTTACCCATTTCAATGGAGGCGGGATCAAAACCTTTTCCGTTATCCAAAATTTCAACACGATACTGTTCATTTTCTTTAGAAATATTCACTTCAATTTTTTCTGCAGAAGCATATTTTAGTGCATTATTCACTGATTCCTGAATAATTCTATAAATGTTCATACCCTGTACGGATGTAAAAACGTGTGTTTGGTCTACATTGTCTTTAATATTGAAAGAAAATTTAGTGTGTGCGGAAGCATTTTTAGCGTGTTCAATAAAGTTGGCAATTCGAGCTTGCAGGTCTTCAAAGGAGATACTTTCCTTGTTCATCGCCCAAATGGTATCGCGAAGTTCAAAAATGGTTTGAGAAGTAAAACTACTGATGTTGGAAAGTTTATTACCCAATTTCTCGCTGATGTCGGTAAAACCATACTTCAAATTATCGATACTCGAAATAATGAAAGTAAGCTGAGCCCCTATGTTATCGTGCAAGTCGCGTGAAATTCGCAAACGTTGCTCCTGAAGTTGGTTTTGGGTTTCAATTTTTGCTAAAGCGGATTTCAATTCTCCTTCCTTTTGCAGCTGTCGGTTTTTTAATTTCTGCTGACTGTAAAGAAGATAACCAATCAATCCCAAAATCAAAGCAACTCCCAAACTGCCGAAAATAAAAGTATTTTTTCGGCGAACTTCTAAATCTTTTTCCGCAAGTTGGGCGCGCTGTTGAAGAATTTGGTTTTCTTTCTTTTCTGTATCGTACTTAATTTCGAGTTCAGCAACCTTATTTTTTGTTTCAATTGTTGAAGTGCTATCTCTAAATGCATTGTACTTTTTTTGGTAATCCAGTGCAGATTTTAAATCGTTTTTGGCTTCGTAATAATTTGAATATGTTTGCAATGCAGCTTCAATATCTGCTGTTGTTTTAGCTTCGACGGCAATTGTGTAAGCACTATCTATGTATTTTTGAGCTTCATCTGAACGGTTATTTTCAATTAAAATCGTTGCGATGTTATTATAGCTTGAACTAATGGCTGTATAATTTTTTATCGATTTTTCAATGGCCACAGAATATCGAATGTAGTAAAGTGCGGAATCGATTTGCTGCATATAATAAAAAACCGCGCCCACATTATTGGCAGATTCCGCCGTGCCTTTTTTGTCTTTTAGCTCCCTTTCTATATTCAGTGAAAATTTAAAATAATCTAGTGCTTCCTGTAATTTACCTTCGTTCGCATATAATATGGCAATGTTGTTGAAAGCTTCGGATTGGCCTTTTTTATCCTTTAATTTTATGGAATTATCTTTCGCTTTGTTGAAATATTCAAGAGCTTTTTCATTCATTCCCAGATAACTATAAACATTGCCAATATTGTTTATAACGGTAGTTTGATTTTTAAGGCTATTGTTTTTTTCATAAATGGCTAATGCCAAAAGATAATTTTTCAAAGCCTCTTCATATAAGCCCAAACTTCTATTGACTGCACCTATATTATTATAGGCTGAGGCATTTACAATAGCATCATCAGTTAATTTCAAGGCCCGTTGCGAAAGTTTTTTGGCATTTTCAAGATCGCCCAGTTCCCTATAAATTATGGCGATGTTGCTTGTAGTTAATCCTTTGTTACTTTTTTCAATATTTTCATTTAGATTCTTTAAGAAAGCAAGTGCATTTTGAGGGTCCGTTTTATAAACTGACATTATGGAATCGTTGAGTTTGTCAACATTTTCCTGTGAAAAACAACTAACGCATCCCAGAAAAAAAATAAATAAAAAGGATTTAATAAAAAGTTTCATTGGTGCATTTTGTTTTTAAAAAATCAATTTAAAATTTTAACTGGAATGGGGAACCAAAGGGAATTACAAAAATCCAAAAATTGGATCAAATGGAATTTACTCCTCTTGAAATCCATTATAAAGCTTAATTTCCCTTTGTATTACCAAAGCCTCTTGAAGGTTGTAATTTAAAAAATTATACTTATTGAGATGTGTATTTCTAAAATTTATTTGGCTTCGGTTAGTAAAAATGTTCCTTTCTAATTCTGAAATGGTTTGGGCGTGAAGTTGCTCAATTGTTTTATTATTCTTATAAAACCAAAGAACTATGCCTATGATAAGAAGAAGCAAAAGTATGGCTATTACAATTTGGATATTCATAAATTGAAAATGATTTAAAAGCCTAAAAATAAGCACATTTATCGTTCGAGCAAATAGGGCAATTGCCCTATTTATAGCATCGGTTAACTATTTAAAATTGCGTTAATTAGACTTAAAATTCTAGTTGTATTGTTGTGCCGTGCCCCTTTTCTGTAGTAATTTCAATCTTTCCTCCTAAATCATTCGCTCGTTTTTTAATATTTAGCAAACCATTTCCAAAACTGGTTTGCTTCAAATCAATACCTTTTCCGTTATCCGAAATTTCCATTTTGAAGGAATCTTCAGTTTCAAAATTTGGAACCTTGGAAAGAAAAACAGTTATTTCAGTGGCTTCAGAATATTTCAGGGCATTATTTACCGCTTCTTGCAAAATTCTATAAATATTCATGCCTTGTACAGAGGTAAAGTTTTTCTCCTTCAAAAAATCATCACTTACACGAAATTGAAAATTTACATCGCTGGAAGCCTTGGCTTTTTCTATAAAATTTGCGATTCGGGTTTGAAGATCCTCGACAGAAATATCGGTTTTGTTCATTGCCCAAATGGTATCTCGAAGTTCATAAATAGTTTGTGAAGTGAAATTGCTTATGGTTGCCAGTTTATCGGAAACGGCTTTGCCAGCGTCAACCAACCCAAATTTTAAATTGTCTATGGAAGAAATAATAAAAGTAAGTTGTGAACCTATATTGTCGTGAAGATCGCGTGAAATGCGAAGCCTTTGTTCCTGTAATTGGTTTTGAGTCTCAATTTTTGCAAGGGCAGTTTTTAATTCGCTTTCCTTTTGAAGTTGCCGATTTTTTAGTTTTTGTTGATTGTAAAATAAATATCCCAAAAGTGCCAGCACAAGCGCCAATGCCAATACTCCATAAATAAAAAGGTTTTTTTGCTCTACTTTAAGTTCAGACTCTGCGAGATCGGCACGGGTTTCGGCAAGAATTCTCTCTTTTTCCGAAACTTTAAATTTTGTTTCCAATCCTGCGATCTTCTCGGCATTTTTGGTTGAAAAAATACTGTCCTTAGTTGCCAAGGCCTTTTCAAGATAGTCCCTTCCTTCGTTATAGTTGCCATCCATAAAAAACACTTCAGAAGCCACGCTGTAATATTCTACGGCCGAAGTTCGTAAATCGGGAAATTCAACCAAAAAATCATTCCCCTTCTTGATATATTTTTTCGCTTTCTCTAGCTGTCCGTTCCGTAAATAAGCCGTTATAAGATTGGCCATTGCCGAGAGATTTGAGCGTCTATCAATATTTAGGCGGTCTCTTTCTTTAATTGAATTTTCCAAAATTGGAATTGCCTTTTCAAATCGTCCGGTTAGAATATAAATATCTGCAATTCCACCCACAGCGTTATAATAAATACCTAATTCATTGGCTTCTTTAGCCGTATTTATAGCTTCCTGAAATGTTCTTTCAGCCTCTTTGTAATTCTTTTTATTAGTAAGATTGATTCCGATGTTGTTGAGTGAAATGGCGACTCCCTTTTTATCTCCAATTTCTCGACGTATTTTCAAGGCTAGATATTGATATTCCAAGGCTTTTTCAGGGAGTCCCATCTCTTGATAAATGAGTCCAATATTACTATAATAAGTATCTGCCTTTGACATTTCTTTTCCGGTTTTGTTCATCTCCAAAGCTTGGAAAAAGTAATCCAATGCTTCCTGATAATTCCCCTTGTTCCAATGGAACATACCCAGATTATTAATTACCATAACGGTAATATTTTGATACTTATGGGCTTCACTTATATTCAAAGCTTTTTCGAAATAATACTTTGCAGAATCAGATTGCCCCGAAACGTCATAATAAATGCCGTAAGTGTTTATGAGTTCCGCTTCAGAAAATGGTCTTCCTTTGATTTGCGCTTGGTCAATTCCTTTTAACAACAACCTTTTTGCACGTTCAGGATCGTTAAAAATATAGTAGAAGCTAACTCTGTTGTATATCCGTAACCGAATGGAATCATTGGAAGATTCGGCAACCTGCATCAGGCTGTCCATTTTTCTTTGTGCGGATTGAGCGTAAATGGAGAAACCCGACAAGAAAAAGAGCAAAGAAAGAAAGCCCGACCTCAAAAACATCTGTAAATTTTTAACTAAAATAGTCAAAAAAAAGAAGATTTAGTTAATAAACAAATATGAAAAGATTGTTTTTTAAATTGACTTTATAAGTTATTTCCTTAACAAAAAGAGGTTCCTAAATAAATAGAAACCTCTCTCAAAAAAACCTAAAACTAAAACTACATTCTAATAACCTTGTGTGTATTTACCCTGATTCCAGCTTTGACAATAACAAAGTAAGTACCAGAAGCCAACAACGAAGTGTCTATCGAAGAGGTCAGGCTATTAGTTTTCCTTGTGAAAATTAATTTCCCAACTACATCGTAAAGCTCGATAGAATCTATGATGTCATTCGCCTGAATATAAAGTATGTTCTCCATCGGAACTGGATATACCGTTACATTCAACCTTTGATTATTCGAAATTCCTAAACAAATACCTGGAGTCATAGTTACAGCCAATCGAACTGTACTTTCACAACCCTCCATAGTTTGGGATGCAAAGTATGTTTTGCCCACTTGAATATAAGTATTGTCTGGAACCACATTCCCATTGGTCGCTGCATCATACCAAATAACATTGGCACCGTTGGTCAGGATTTGACCTACGGTTTCACCTTCACAGAAAGTCTGGTTGGACTCGCCTGAAGGAGCTTCAGTAATATTTACCGTAGCAATAACCTCCGTTCTTTCAGAAATACATCCATTACTTTCAGATTCCACATAAAATGAAGTGGTTTCTGAAATAATCGGGGTTGTAAAACTGGTGCCAGTTCCAAGGACTGTTCCGCCCGTTGCTACATCGAACCAACTCAAAGTTCCGTCGCTTGCGGTTGCCATCAATGTTACAGTTCCTTCGCCACATCGTTCTGCTGGTGTGGTGCTTGTAATGTTTGGAATTGTGTTAATGGTCGCAATCACAGGTACACGATCGCTCGTACACGTTGCAGTATTGGACGAGACATAATAGGTGGTCGTTGTGGTAAGAAATGGCGTTGTAAAAGTAGCTCCAGTTAATAAGGAAGTACCGCCAGTTGCATTTGCATACCAATTAAGGGAGCCTGAATCTGCCGTTGCAAATAATTGTACAGTTCCAGGACCACATCGTTCTCCAGGCGTGGTGCTTGTAATTATTGGCGTTGCATTTACAGTTGCAATTACTTCAACTCTGTTAGAAGTACAGCTGCCGTTAGCACTTTCTACATAGAAACTGGTCGTGGTTGTTAGAACAGGCGTTGTAAAACTAGTTCCTGTGCCTAAAGCTGTACCACTAGTTGCATCACTGAACCAACTCAATGTTCCTGAGCTTGCAGTAGCCATTAGGGTTACCGTTCCAGAATCACATCTACTCGCTGGAGTAGTGCTTGTAATGGTAGGAAGCGTATTAATGGTAGCCGTTACAGGTTCACGATCACTTGTACAACTTCCTGATATGGATGAAACATAATAGGTGGTTGTCATGGAAATACTCGGCGTAGTGAAACTAGATCCAGTAAATAAGGACGTTCCACCAGTTGCATTTTCATACCAATTGATTGCTCCATAATCTGCCGTGGCTGATAGGGTGACAGTTCCAGGACCGCATCTTTCTCCAGGAGTTGTGCTTAAAATTACAGGAGCTCCGCTTATAGTTGCTATAACAGCTACTCTGTTTGAAGTACAACCATTATTACTTGCTTCCACATAGAATGTAGTAGTCGCAGTAATAATCGGGGTCGTAAAACTGGTTCCTGTACCTAACGCGGTTCCACCAGTTGCAACATCGTACCAACTTAATGTTCCTGCACTTGCAGTTGCCATTAAAGTTACTGTTCCAGTACCACATCTACTCGCTGGAGTAGTGCTTGTAATGGTTGGAACCGTTTTAATGGTCGCAGTCACAGCCACACGATCACTCGTACAACTTCCCGCATTTGACGAAACATAATATGTGGTAGTTACTGAAATACTTGGCGTTGTAAAACTACCGCCTGTAAATAAAGCAGTGCCACCAGCTGCATTTGCAAACCATTTTATCGTTCCAGCATTTGCGGTGGCTGATAAGGTAACACTTCCAGCGCCACACCTTTCTGCAGGCGTGGTGCTTGTAATTACTGGCTCATCATTTACCGTTGCAATTACAGCTACTCTTCCAGAAATACAACCGTTATTATTTGCTTCCACATAATAGGTCGTGGTTGCTGTAATAATTGGAGTTGTAAAACTAGTGCCTGAGCCTAAGGCTGTTCCACCTGTAGCAGTTGCAAACCAATTTAGTGTTCCTGTACTTGCGGTGGCCAATAGGGTTACTGTTCCAGAATCACAGCGGCTCGCAGGCGTGGTGCTAGTGATGGTCGGAGTTTCATTGACAGTTGCAATGACCTCAACTCTGTTAGAAACACATCCACCACTGACACTTTCCACATAAAAACTAGTTGTGGTCGCAAGAGAAGGGGTTGTAAAACTGGTTCCAGTGCCTAGGGCAGTTCCTCCAGTTGCAACGTTGTACCAACTCAATGTTCCCGCACTTGCAGTCGCCATTAAGGTAACCGTTCCCGCATCACATCTACTCGCTGGAGTAGTGCTTACAATGGTTGGAATTGTTTTAATAGTCGCAGTCACAGCAACGCGATCGCTCGTACAGCTTCCAGATTTAGACGAAACATAATAAGTGGTCGTTGCCGAAAGACTCGGAGTTGTGAAACTGGCACCTGTAAATAAAGCGGTGCCGCCGGTTGCATTCGCAAACCAACTAATGGTTCCATAATCTGCCGTGGCCGATAGCGTTACAGTTCCAGCCCCACATCTTTCGGCGGGCGTGGTACCTGTAATTACCGGACCATCATTTATCGTAGCAATCACGGCAACTCTAGTTGAAGTACATCCACCATTATTTGCTTCCACATAATAAGTAGTGGTTACGGTAATAACTGGGGTTGTAAAACTCGTTCCAGTACCTAAAGCGGTTCCACCAGTTGCATTTGCATACCAGCTCAATGTTCCTGCGCTTGCGGTTGCCATTAAAGTAACCGTTCCTGCATTACATCTACCCGATGGAGTAGTGCTTGTAATGACTGGCAACGCATTTATTGTTGCCACAACTTCAGTTCTTGCTGAAGTACAAGAGCCATTGGATGATTGTACATAGTATGACGTTGTTGTCGCAATGGAAGGTGTTGTAAAACTAGCACCTGTTGCCAAGGCTGTTCCTCCTGTTGCTACATTAAACCAACTCAATGTTCCTGCACTGGCAGTTGCCATTAAAATAACCGATCCTGCACCACAACGACTTGCGGGAGTGGTGCTGGTTATTACTGGCAGACTATTGACAGTCGCAACAACGGCAGTACGTGCTGAGGCACAACTTGACTCTTGTGCTTGCACATAATACGTAGTTGTTGTAGTAAGTACTGGGGTTGTAAAACTAGTGCCATTGGCTAAAGGGCTACCTCCTGTAAGGGAAGCAAACCAACTCAATGTTCCAGAGCTTGCAGTAGCAGTAAGGGTAACAGATCCTGGTCCACATCGGCTTGCAGGTGTTGTGCTTGTAACAGATGGAGTCGTATTTACCGTAGCAATTACTTCAACCCTGCTGGAAATACAACCACCATTATTCGCCTCTACATAAAAACTTGTAGTGATTGCAATAGAAGGCGTTGTAAAACTAGTTCCCGTACCTAAAGTCGTTCCACCAGTTGCTACATTAAACCAACTCAATGTTCCCGCATTTGCGGATGCCAATAGAGTTACCGTTCCAGGACCACATCTACTCGCTGGAGTTGTGCCTGTAATAACCGGAATAGCTTTAATTGTAGCAGTTACTGCAACACGATCGCTTGCACAACTTCCTGACGAAGTCGAAACATAATACGTAGTCGTTCCTGAAAGGTTTGGTGTTGTAAAACTAGCTCCAGTAAATAAAGCAGTACCTCCAGTTGCATTTGCATACCATTTAATGGTTCCATAATCTGCCGTGGCTGACAGTGTAACGCTACCAGCGCCACATCTTTCGGCAGGAGTAGTTCCTGTGATGATTGGTGCAGCATTCACAGAAGCAATTACTTCTACTCTGTTAGAAATACAGCCACCATTATTCGATTCCACATAAAAACTTGTGGTTGTCGCTATAGAAGGTGTGGTAAAACTAGTACCCGTACCCAAAGCAGTGCCACCAGTTGCTACATTATACCAACTCAATGTTCCTGCGTTTGCTGTTGCCATTAAAGTAACCGTTCCAGCTCCACAACGTGTGGCGGGGGTTGTACTAGTAATGACTGGTAACGCATTTATTGTCGCCACAACTTCAGTTCGCGCTGAAGTACAGTTTGCATTGGATGATTGTACATAGTATGAAGTCGTAGTCGCAATAGAAGGTGTTGTAAAACTAGCACCTGTTGCCAAGGCTGTTCCCCCTGTTGGAACATTAAACCATTTCAGTGTTCCTTCATTGGCAGAAGCCATCAAAGTTACCGTTCCTGCGCCGCAACGACTTGCTGGAGTAGTACTGGTTATTACCGGAATACTATTTATAGTTGCCACAACGGCAGTTCGTGGGGAGGCGCAACCAGATGCTTGCGCTTGCACATAGAACGTAGTGGTCGCACCAATTGCTGGTGTGGTAAAACTAGTACCTGTTGCTAATGGACTACCTCCTGTAGAAGAAGCAAACCAACTCAATGTTCCCGCACTTGCGGTAGCAGAAAGGACCACAGATCCTGAACCACATCGGCTAGCTGGTGTAGTGCTCGTAACGGAAGGTGTAGAATTTACCGTAGCAATTACTTCAACCCTACTCGACTTACAGCCGCCATTATTGGCTTCCACATAAAAACTTGTGGTAGTCGCAATGGAAGGAGTTGTAAAACTTGTTCCCGTACCAATAGCTGATCCGCCAGTTGCTGTGTTGAACCAATTCAATGTTCCCGCACTTGCTGTTGCTTGCAATGTTACCGTACCCGTACCACATCTACTTGCTGGAGTAGTGCTTGTAATAACAGGAACCGCATTTATTTCGGCAGTAACCGCCACCCGTGGTGAACTACAAGAGCCTTGCGTCGCTTCAACATAATAGATTTTAGTAACCGCTAATGAAGGAGTCGCAAAGCTAGTACCTGTTTCAACCAAGTTTCCACCAGTATTGGCATCATACCACTTAATGGTTCCAAAATCTGATTGTGCCAACAAGGTTACACTTCCAGGACCACATCGTGATGCACCTGTTGTAGAAGTTATCGCTGGCTGACTATTAATAGTCGCTACGACAGGAGTTCTAGGTGAAATACAATTGTTCTGACGCACTTCAACATAGTAAGTCGTTGTTGTAGCGATTGAAGGTGTATTAAAAGTACCTGTGTTGGACAGCGATGTTCCTCCAGAGGCCACATCGTACCATTTAATGTTACCGGAGCTTGCCTGTGCCATTAACTGAACCGAACCTGGACCACAACGCTCACCTGGAGTTGTACTTGTTATGGTTGGGGTTTCATTTACAGTGGCTATTACAGCAACCCTAGTTGAAGTACATCCATTATTTTTAGTTTCAACATAAAATGTTGTAGTTACTGAAATGGAAGGTGTATTAAAACTAGTGCCAGTTCCTAAAGCAGTACCTCCCGTAGCAACATCGAACCAACTCAAGGTTCCTGCACTTGCAGTGGCCCCTAATGTAACAATTCCAGCATCGCAGCGTGCAGCTGGAGTGGTGGTTGTTATGGTTGGAATTGCGTTTACGGTAATAAAATCAGTCATGGTTTTAGTGTTCGTGCCAAACTGATTAACCGCTTTTAGTGTAACATCATAGGTTCCCGGAGTGTTGTAAACAACTTCCGGATTTTCTAAATCTGAAGTTGCGGGTGTGCCGCCTTCAAAAGTCCATTCCCAAACTGTGGGTACATTTGTGGATGTGTCTGTAAATTGAACAGTATCTCCTTTACAAATTGTCGTGTTATCGGCCGTAAAGTCCGCAACTGGCGGATCTACTGGGCAACTGAGGTTGGCATCTGCACCATAACCATCGCCATCTCCACCAAAATAGGCGTAGAATTGGGTGGGCGTAGCGCAGGCTACGGCATCTATCACGTCGCCTCCGGCGCCATCCCCATCACCACCAAAATAGGCGTAGAATTGGGTCGGATCTCCGCAAGCGACTGCGTTTATGGTTTCTAGAGCGCTTCCATCGCCAATACCGCCTTGATAGGCATAGAATTGTGTGGGCGCGCCGCAAGTTATATTTATAAGGCTTTCCATCCCGCTGCCATCGCCAGCTCCGCCATAATAGGCGTAGAACTGTGTGGGGGTTGCGCAGACCGTTCCAGTAATACTTTCCTGGGCAGACCCATCACCAATACCTCCGTGATATTGTGCAAACAGCGAACTAGGAGCAAGGAAAAACCATACCAATACAACTATTGTTGTTATTGTTGTTTTCATCTTCTAATTTGATTTATAATTAATAAGTATTTTTTTGCAATCAGTATTTCTGAATTGCAATACACATCAAATTAGTGATTAGCGAACACCACGACCACCATAGGTTTGATGACGTGTATTACTGGCGGTGTTCTGGCGTCGAGAAACTCTCACTTGAGTAGCATCAATAGACCAGTCACCTCCTTTAAAGGATGCACCTAAACCTGTCAATGGATTCGGCCACGTTGCTTGATTGGCATGACCCAGAGCATTTAGCTCCCCATCCCCATTGTTTCCGGTAAATGCCACTCCTTCAGCAGTAAAAACCTCTACAGGTCTTTCCCATAAATTTCCGCCCATATCCATCACCCCATAATAGGCCGCTCCTGCAGAAGCTCTTCCTGTGGTAGTTCTTGCGAACATACCTGCGCGTGAAGGACCAAATGACCCAAGATGTGAATACCCAAGTCCATACATTGCAGATCCATTGTTTACACTCGCTACGGTTTCATCGGCTTTATTTCTTGTTGCCGCTACAATACTGTTTGAATTATAGGCGGTAATTTCTGTAGTACCCCAAGGATATTCTCCAGCTACTCTAGCTAGTGGACCTCTACATACTTTTTCAAATTCCAATGTGCTCATTGGTCGAAGTGCTGCCCAATCTAAATACGCAGAAACATCTCCCCAGCTTAGCATGTTCATAGCGATATTTTGACCATCGTCAACATTATCAGGAATACCGTCTGTTAAATCGCATCCAAAAACCGCTGGCAACACATTGTTATTACCAGATTCAAGTATTTCAATACCATTTCTAAAGTTATTACCAGCGGTAAACACCTGAGTTCCGGGAGCACTTATTGGATCTACACCTTGTCTAGAAACTTGTTGGTCGTAGGTCAATGTATTTAAAAAATCTACATATTGCTGTTGGGTAATTTCGTATTTCATACTGTAAAAAGAATTGTAGCCCATAGGGAAGGAAGAAGGAACAGTTTGGGAAGAGCCTCCAATTGTACCGGCAGGAATTCCACTTGATTGTCTAGCCGCAGTAACAGAAATACTGCTAAATGAATTGGTAGAAGTTCCATCGCCAATCTCAAAATCTCCTTGTGGGATATTTACCATTTCAATGGCAAAGACCTTATAATTATAAGTTCCCGCTGGAATATCCAGAGCCAAGGAAATTGCGGTTGCGGCAATATTACCTGCTCCCAATGCACTTCGGCGAAGGAATACCCCTTTCCCGTCTGATACGGCATCTGCTTGTAATGGAGCTCCAGCAGAATGGTCTCCAGAGACGTCACTAAGATTTGCGTGGTACCAAATATTGGTCGCACAGTCTTGGTACTTCACAAACACCCAAACCGCATCGTGGTTTGCAGGTGCCAAATCAGTGTTCCAGCTGTTTTCCCAGCTGATGTCAAAAGTAATGTTAGTGCCAGATACGGCAGTATTGGCAATAACAACGTTGTTTGCATTTGCCGCAAAGGATGCCACAAAAGCACATAGCATAAAGCTAAGTTTTTTGAGTAAAGAATTAGTTTTCATAATAGTTTGAATTAATGGTGGATAATTGATTAAAAATCTATCTAACAAATATCCTGTCTTAATTCAGGTCAATCAATAAGGCAATTGCCTTATATTTTGGGGTAATGGTTATATTGGGGAATCGGGATTGGTTTATTGGGGTTTCGAGAGTCGGGATTGGTTAATTTGAGATTTGGGAATCATAAGGCAGAAAATTGAGTACGAAAACAACCTCCACTTTGGTAGGTTTTTTTATGAATCATGGAAGAAGCCGCCTCAATAATTTAATTGGGACGGCTTCATAGAACCTCAAATGCTCCTCACTTCATTTGCGATCCGGATAATAATCTGGTTAGTAGATTATTTTTTAAGATTGTAAAACAAGGGAATTACAGACTTGTAGGCATTCCCGTTCATCTTCTTACCAGTTTCTTCCTTTTTCAACATATTCCATATTCCCGAAAATTGAACAACAGTGGGTTGCTATCGGATTCTATCCCCACAAAATCATTAATGATAACAACCACTATTGTCCCTCCCTGTTATAATTCTCTTTCCTTAGTTTAAACTTTACAGATTTCGAGCCGATTAAGGTTTGGATGTTAAGTTTAAGGATTCAAAGATGCTTCGGAAAAAAAATCAAATCAATAGGGCAAATGCCGTATTTTCAGGGGTCATTCGTCAGAAGTCAGTAATCAAAAATGAATTTTGAATTTAATTAATGAGTTTCTTATCTTTTAACTCACAAACTTTCAATCTCCTTCACTTACCTCAAAAAAAACCGGAGAAGAAACTTTCGTTTCGACCCCGGCCCCACGTAAAAACCTCAAACTTGAGATTTTCTTTATACTTGTTTTTTATTGGAAATTCACATTGAACGAACCTTCTGTAACATCTTTAAAAGTTCCATTTGTATTTTTTCCTTTAAAATTAAATGTTCCTTTAACAGCCGTAGAAGTTACTTCCGAAATATTTATCTTTCCGGCAACAGTATCGTCAAAAGGAGCTTGCCAAACTTGGGCATCTGTTGGGTTGTTTACATCTACTTCAGTGTAACTTCCACTCACAAAAACGTTGGCACCGCCACCAATTGTGTACTCTCCAACTCCATCAAAACCACCACTTATTGTAAGAGTTATATTCTTTCCATTCATGGTGTTTGAAGTAATCATTAAAGAATTGGTTCCTCCTCCACTAGACTGAACAGCACTAGTAAGCATTGGTTCTGATGTATATCCTGCTCCAGAAACTTTTGCTTTCACTGTTCCAGAAGCAGCATTTCCACCACTACCACCATCATCATCTTTTTTACAAGATGTTAAACTAACAGCAACTACGGCCATTAATACTAAAATTGTTTTTTTAATTGTTTTCATAATATAAGGTTTTAATTCTCCGCTGTTGCGGATACGTGATTATTATTGAAGCAAAATTGGCGCTAAGAGAAAGTTTTCACAATAGGGCATTTGCCGTATTTTTAATTATGAATTCAGAATTATGAATTATGAATTAAAAATTTTTGTGCGGGAAGTGGTTATGGATTTTATCAATTTTCTGACGCAAATCTTCTATAAATTGAAGATGTTCCGGGCTTTGTGGATTGAAGGGTCTGTGGAGAAGACTTCTTTGAATTAAAGAAACTTCCTTTTGAAGATTTTCTGTTTTTGGAGAAATCCACACTTTTGAAAACTTTTGCCAAATAATTTCTATGGCAGTTTTATTGGGATGAAGCATATCCTCCGAATAAAACCGATAGTCTCGAAGTTCATCCATCATAATTTCATAGGAAGGAAAATACGAGGATCGTAGATTAACAATTGACGATTTTAGATTTAAGAACCCGTGAACTGCGGAAATTAGATGTGCTTTGCTTAACGAATTTTCAATGAAGCCATCTTTAATATGTCGCACAGGGGAAACGGTTAGAACAAGTATGGCTTTCGGATTTAAAGTTGAAATTTTTTCGACTGAATTTTGAATGCTTTTAGAAATGGTTTCAATCGGAAGCAATTCCTTTTTGAAGTTTTTCTGCGGAAGTTTATGGCAGTTGGCGACAATTTCATTACTTTCTATATGCCGATAAACCCAAGATGTTCCAAAAGTAAGTATGATGTGGGTTGAAGAAAGAAGTGCCTCTCTTAAATTCTGAAGGGCCTTATTTAGATTAGATAGAAATTCATTTTTCTCTAAGGAATCAAGTTCGGAGTGTGTTTCAAAACATTTCCAGATGCCATTGTGTTGAAATATATCCTTTTCAGAAAACAAATCATTTTCAACGGTTCTAATAACAAGTTTTTCTAAAGAAACTGGATTAAAAATAACCCCAAATGGATTCTGTAGATTCTGAAATTTATAATAGTCAAACTTCGCCCCTATATTCTCTGAAAAGCAACTGCCAAGCAAAAGGATATTTGAAGAATAATCTATTTGATTTTCTTGGGGGTTGAGAGGTATTTCTGTTTGGAGTTTCACTGTCTTGCAAAACCCCAAAGATTTTAAAAACCTTTGGGGTTTTTTATCGTTATTTTAAAAATCCCTTTGCTTTTTCTAAAGCTTCATCAATTCCAGCAGGATTCTTCCCACCAGCAGTTGCAAAGAATGGTTGTCCTCCGCCGCCGCCTTGGATATATTTTCCAAGTTCGCGAACTATTTTTCCAGCATCTAGATTTTTTGAATCAACTAAGTCTTTTGAGATATAACATGCCAACAATGCTTTTCCATCATATTCGGAGCCGAGTACTAATAAAAGATTTTCTATTTCGCCGCCAATTTCAAAGGCGAGATCTTTCATTCCCGCAGCATCTAGGTCTATCTTTTTTGCGAGAAAATTGACACCGTTCAATTCTTGAATCTCAGTCTTCAAATCTCCTTTAAGGTTTTTGGTCTTGTCTTTCAACAATTCCTTGATTTGCTTTTGTAACTCGTGGTTCTCCACTTGTAAACTTTCTACCGCCTTAACAGGATCCTGCGCATTATTCAGAGTTTTTTGAATAGTGGCAAATGATTCACTTCTATCGATAAAATACTGTTTGGCAGAATCTCCAGTGATCGCCTCAATCCTTCTTATTCCAGAAGCAACAGCCCCTTCTGATGTAATGATAAAATGCCAAATGTCATTTGTATTTGGAACGTGGGTTCCGCCACAAAGCTCCATCGATTTTCCAAATTTTATCGCGCGCACAGAATCGCCATATTTTTCTCCAAACAGTGCGATTGCTCCTTCTTCGATTGCCTGATTGTATGGAATATTTCTTCTTTCCTCCAAAGCAATTCCTTCTCGGATTCGGGAATTGACAAAATCTTCTACCTGTTTCAATTCCTCATCGCTAACTTTACTGTAATGTGAAAAGTCGAAACGCAGGTTACGGCTGTGAACCATACTTCCTTTTTGGGCCACATGAGGGCCCAATATATTTCGTAATGCTTGATGTAGCAAGTGGGTTGCCGTGTGGTTTGCAGCGGTCCGTGCCCGTTGTTTTTCATCAACAACGGCCTGAAAGGTAACTTCAGGATTTCGAGGAAGTGTTTTAGAGAAATGAATAATTAAATTATTCTCCTTTTTTGTATCAACAATATAAGTAACACCGCCATCGGCTGCTTTTAAATAACCTTTGTCTCCCACTTGTCCCCCACCTTCTGGATAAAAAGGCGTTAGATTGAAAACCAATTGGTACATTTCGCCATCCTTTTTACTTTCTACTTTTCGATAACGAGTAATTTTCACTTGGGTTTGAAGCGTATCATAGCCTACAAATTCCTCAACATCATCTTTTACTAGCTCAATCCAGTCGCCAGTTTCAACTTTGGTGGCAGAGCGAGAGCGTTCCTTTTGTTGTTGAAGTTCGGTGTTGAATTCCTTTTCATCTAGTGAATAACCTCGTTCGCGAAGAATCAAAGCGGTCAAATCTATCGGGAAACCGAATGTGTCATATAATTCGAAAGCTTTTTTTCCTGAAATTTCCTTAGAGTTTGAGGTTTCAATTATATTTTCGAGCAAGACCAAACCTTGATCAAGTGTGTGAAGAAATGATTGTTCCTCCTCACGAATAACATTGGTCATTAAATTCTTTTCAGTAATCAACTCCGGAAATGCTTCGCCCATTTCCGCAGAAAGAGTTTCGACCAATTTATAAATGAAAGGTTCTTTTTTGTTCAGAAAAGTAAAACCGTAACGGATTGCTCTTCTTAATATCCTTCGGATTACGTAACCCGCTCCCGTGTTGCTTGGTAATTGTCCATCGGCAATAGAAAAAGCCACGGCACGAACGTGATCTGCAATTACTCGGGTGGCGATATCCTTCTTTTCATCTTCTCCGTATTTTGAATTGGTTATGGCTTCAATTTCACGGATTAGTGGTGTAAAAACATCAGTGTCATAATTGCTCTGTTTGTTTTGAAGCACCATACACAAACGCTCAAAACCCATTCCGGTATCAACGTGCTGTGCAGACAATTTTTCCAAGCTGCCGTTGGCTTTTCGGTTGAATTGCATAAAAACCAAATTCCATATCTCCACTACTTGTGGATGATCTTGATTTACCAAATCGCTTCCAGGAATCTTTGCTTTTTCTTCCGCAGAACGAATATCCACATGGATTTCACTGCACGGACCACAAGGCCCTTGATCGCCCATTTCCCAGAAATTATCCTTTTTATTTCCGTTTAAAATCCGGTCTTCGGGAACAAACTGCTTCCAAAGGTCATAAGCTTCAGCATCTCGTTCTAGACCTTCGCTTGCATCACCTTCAAAAATAGTGACGTAAAGAATGTTTCTATCAATTTTATAAACTTCGGTCAGAAGCTCCCAAGCCCATTCAATTGCTTCCTTTTTAAAATAATCGCCAAAACTCCAGTTTCCCAACATTTCAAACATGGTGTGATGGTATGTATCCATTCCCACTTCTTCTAAATCGTTGTGCTTTCCACTTACGCGAAGACATTTTTGTGTGTCTGAAATTCGGTTGCTTTTTGGTTTTCCGTTTCCTAGAAAATATTCTTTAAATGGAGCCATTCCACTATTGACGAACATTAAAGTTGGATCGTTTTTTACGACCATCGGTGCAGAGGAAACTATGAGATGTTGTTTCGATTTAAAAAATTCTAAAAATTGAGAGCGAATTTCTTTGGACTTCATGGAGCTAGGATATTTATTTTTTTTGAGATTTATTGCGACTGTTTTCTCAAGTTTTTAGAACATCCATAAGCGGTTTAAACCTATGTTAGTCACAATTGAGATTGGATTTGGTATTTATTATAAATTTTTACTAAAGTTTACAGTAATGGATAAGTGCTAACAATTTCTATATTTGTAAAACGTTACCTTTATTTCGCGCAAAACAGCGTGTGCAAAAATAGCAATTTTTTAACGCATGTCTAAGGTTAAATATTACTACGATAGCGATACGCTCTCGTACCGAAAAATAGAAAGAAAGAAGGGAAGAAGATTAAAGATTTTCATCCTTAGCTTTTTGGGAATGTTCCTAAGTGGCTTCCTATTATTGGTAATCTACCTCAACCTTCCTTCTGTTCAGACGCCTAAAGAACTTTCCCTTCGAAGAGAGTTGACAAATATGCAGCTCCAATTTGAACTGCTGAACAAAAAAATAAATCAAGCTCAAGCTGTTTTAGCTGAAGTAGAAGAGCGAGACAATAATCTTTACCGTGTTTATTTTGAATCCAATCCCATTCCAGAGGAACAACGAAAGGCAGGTTTTGGAGGTATAAACCGTTATAAGGATTTGGAAGGATTTGACAATTCCAAACTCATTATGAACACCTCGCGAAATTTAGATGTTTTGACAAAACAAATTGTAATTCAGTCAAAATCCCTTGATGAAATAGCGAAGTTAGCCGAAAACAAGGAAAAACTTTTAGCAGCAATTCCTGCCATTCAGCCTGTTAGAAATGAGGATTTGACCCGCATTGCCTCAGGTTATGGATATCGAACAGATCCATTTACAAAAGCACGAAAATTCCATTATGGAATGGATTTCAGCTCGCCTCGTGGTACGCCTGTTTATGCAACAGGAGATGGTATTGTAACCAGAGCAGACAACACGGCAACAGGATATGGAAATCATATCGTAATCGACCACGGCTATGGTTATGAAAGTTTATACGGACATTTATATAAATACAATGTAAAGGCGCGCCAAAAGGTGCAACGGGGAGATTTAATAGGGTTTGTAGGAAGCACTGGCCGCAGCGAGGGACCACATTTGCACTATGAAGTTTTCAAAGATGGACAGCGAATAAATCCAATGAATTTTTATTACGGAAGTCTGACTGCGGCAGAATTTGAAGCCATGCTCCATACGGCGCAGCAGGAGAATCAATCGCTTGATTAATTCGGAATGCAGAATTCAGAACAAAAAATTACTATGAAAAATATAATTCATAATTCATAATTCATAATTCATAATTCATAATTCATAATTCATAATTCATAATTAAAAAAATGCACGTAGACCTACCCGAAAAGTTGTATTATAGTATAGGCGAAGTGGCTGAGGCTTTTGGCGTGAACACTTCCTTAATACGTTTCTGGGAAAAGGAGTTTGATGTAGTAAAACCAAAAAAGAATGCCAAAGGAAACAGAAGATTTACCCCTCAGGACATAAAAAACCTAGAGCTAATTTTCCATTTGGTAAAAGAACGCGGGTTTACGTTGGATGGTGCTAAAGTCCACCTCAAGGAAAACAAGCAAAAAACACTGGATCAGTTTGATATTATTCGTAAACTGAAAGCAGTAAAATCAGAACTATTAAAAATCAAAGCAGAACTTTAAACACCAACTTATCATGAAAAAATGGTTACCCCTTATTATTATTCTTGGTCTTATCTTAATTATTGGAGGTTGGATTGCCTCTGTAAACAATAGATTGGTCCATCTGGACGAAAATGTTATGGCTCAATGGGGAAATGTGGAAAGCTCCTATCAACGAAGAGCTGATCTTATCCCAAATATTGTAAATACCGCTAAAGGATATGCCGAATTTGAGCAAGAAACCTTGATAGCTGTAACGGAAGCACGAAGCAAAGCAACAGCAATGACTGTAGATCCTTCCAAAGCCACTCCTGAGCAAATGGCACAATTTCAAGAGGCACAAGCTGGCCTTTCCTCTGCGCTATCTCGAATGTTATTGACTTTTGAACGATATCCTGACCTTAAGGCCAATGAAAATTTCAAGGAATTAATTAACGAACTGGAGCGAACCGAAAATCGAATTAACGTAGAACGAAATAGGTATAATGAGACTCTAAGACTCTACAATCCTGAAATACGAAAAGTTCCTACAAATTTGGTTGCCGGAATGCTCGGATTTGAAACAAAACCATATTTTGAAGCAGAAGCTGGTTCTGAAACAGCTCCTAAAGTCGAATTTGACTTCGGAAAAGAAAAGAAGTAAGTTTTCAGTTGGATGTGGCAGTGATCAGTGATCAGTGATCAGTGATCAGTAACAAGGTGACTTTTTTGACTGAAAATATTGCACGCTACAAATGATTTTTGCATTTTAAAAAACAAGTTATACATGGCAAAAGTAAAAGATTTCCTAACCTCAGAAGATGAAGCTGCTGTAATTGAAGCCATTCGGATTGCAGAAAAGAACACTTCTGGCGAAATACGAATCCATTTGGAGCCACACTCAAATCCTTCGGATGCAAAAAAAGATGAGCGGATAGACGCCATCGATCGTGCTGAAGAAGTGTTTAATATGCTCAATATGCAAAACACCAAAGAAAGTAATGGCGTGCTAATTTATGTTGCTGTAGAGGATCGCACTCTTGTGATTATGGGCGATAAAGGTATAAACGATAAAGTAGGTCAGGATTTTTGGGAAAGCACTAAGGACATCATGATATACCATTTCAAAAATGAGGAAATGAGATTAGGTTTGGGATACGGAAATCTAAAAGGTGGAGACCAAATTAACA
>JBLWTS010000012.1:0-51662 GCA_048270045.1 Aequorivita sp. | reverse complement strand
CCAAAGTTTTTTGTTGAAGGAATTCCTGGGCTTTCAACAAGGTCATTCCTTGATCATCCCAATCGGGTATAACTTTGGTCGTCCGGGATGGAGTATGCTTACTGTGGTATTTAAATATAAGATGTGCATAAACCAAAGCCTCCAACAACGAATTGGATGCCAATCTATTAGCACCATGCAAGCCTGTATAAGAGCATTCTCCGCAGGCGAATAGGTTTTTTATGGAAGTTTTCCCGTCCTTGTCCACCACTACTCCACCACATAAATAATGCGCTGCGGGAACCACAGGAATCCAATCTGTAGCGAGATCAATATTTCGTTTTAAACAGCTTTCATAAATATTGGGGAAATGCATTTTAAACTTTATCATATCCAGATGGGTACAATCCAAATAGACGCATTCCTCTCCCGATTTTTTCAATTCAGAATCAATTGCGCGGGAAACGATATCGCGAGAAGCTAATTCGCCTCTTTCATCATATTGCAACATAAATCGCTGCCCTTTTTTATTCCGAAGAAAAGCCCCGAACCCGCGCACGGCTTCAGAAATTAAAAAGGAAGCTTCATTTTTCCCATCGTAAAGCGCGGTGGGATGAAACTGGATAAATTCCATATTTTTAATCAGTGCCTTAGCTCGATAAGCCATCGCAATGCCATCGCCAGTAGCAACTGCGGGATTTGTAGTATGGCCGTAAACCCGCCCCATTCCTCCTGATGCCAAGGTTGTGGAATCTGCTCTTATTGTGAAAATATTCCCAGAAATTTGATCTAAGACGTAAGCGCCAAAACAAGAAATTTCTTCGGCTTTTTCTTTCTGCAAATGATGCTCTGTAATCAAATCAATTGCAAAATGATGTGGAAGTAAGGTAATATTGGGCAATTGGGACGAACGATTTAAAAGAGCGCGCTCAATCTCATTTCCCGTAGTATCTTTATGATGAATAACCCTAAACTTTGAATGTCCTCCTTCCCTACCGAGACTTAATTCGCCATTGATATCTGTGTCAAAATGAGCTCCCCATTCCATCAATTCGCGCAATCTTTTTGGCCCCTGTCTGATAACCATTTCCACTACCGATTTATCGCAAAGTCCGTCGCCGGCAATAAGCGTATCATCAATATGTTTTTGAAAGGAATCTTTTTGGAGATCAAACACAGCCGCTACTCCGCCTTGGGCATATTTGGTGTTGGATTCAGATTGGTGGGCTTTAGTAACTACAGTGATGTTCTTCTTCGGGAATTCAGCAGCAAGTTTTATTGCTAGCGTCAGTCCCGCCGCCCCTGATCCGATAATCAAAAAATTGGTTTCCATATTATTTTGATAATTCAAGCATGCGCTCTATGGGCACAAAGGCTTTTTTCAGAACTTCCTCCGAAACTTCAATTTGAGGAGTTTCGTTAAGCAAGCAATCGTACAACTTCTGAAGTGTGTTCATTTTCATAAATGCACATTCACTACAAGCACAGGTATTGTCTTCTTCTGCTGGGGCAGGAATCAAAATAGCTTCGGGCACTTCTTGTTGCATTTTGTGAAGAATACCAACTTCAGTTGCTACAATGAATTTTTTTGAAGGATTCTTCTTTACATAATCTATCATCCCCGCTGTAGAACCAATATAGCTAGCAGTTTCCAAAATATGGGCTTCCGATTCAGGATGTGCGATAATGATGGAATCGGGATGCTCTTGATAGAGCTTTAAAAGTTTCTCGATGGAAAAAGCTTCGTGTACAATACACGCGCCATCCCAAAGCAGCATTTTTCTGCCTGTTTTCTTTTGAATATATTTCCCTAAGTTTTTATCAGGTGCAAAAATAATCGGCACATCTTTCGTAATGGAATTCACGATTTTTTCTGCATTTGAGGAAGTACAGATAATATCGCTCAATGCCTTTACTTCCGCAGAACAATTCACATAAGTAATCACAGTATGGTCGGGATGTTCAGCTACCAATTTTCCAAATTTATCTGCTGGACACGAATCGGCCAAGGAACAACCAGCCATCATATCGGGCAGCAATACTTTTTTATTCGGATTCAATATTTTGGCAGTTTCAGCCATAAAATGCACGCCTGCAAACACAATTATTTCGGCATCGGTTTCTGCAGCTTTTTGCGAGAGTCCTAAGCTGTCTCCCACATAATCCGCTACTTCCTGAATTTCGGGCACTTGATAATAGTGTGCCAGAATAACGGCATTCTTTTCTATCTTTAGTGCTGTAATTTTTTCAGCTAAGGTCATTTTCATTGTATTCAACTTCATTTTAAAAGATTTCAAAATTAGATTTTGAGGTAATAATTAAGAGTGATATTAATCGGGATGGCAACATTTTTTAGGAATGATTCTAAGAACAAGCATTTTAAATATTGGAAGTGCCACCATTAAAAGGGAAACGAAAACGCCTATTCCGAAGATGAAAAATGAAATATAATACGGAATCATGGAGTCCTGCATTTCGGAGAAAGAACCGTCTTTTGAAATATACATCCAATAGCTTCTTTTAACGCCCGCAGCAAACAAGGATGCGCAGAATAGAAAAAGAGTAATATTAAAGGCAACAAAACCTCTCATTACCCATTTTCGCTCAGTTTCATATTTGGGGAATAAGTAGTGTACAATAAAAAACAGTGCTGAAAAAAGAATGGTAGTATTAATACCAATGGTAGTGCCCATAGAATGCGCCACCGTAATATGCGTGCCGTGCGTGTATAAATTGATGGCAGGAATGGAAAACAACAACGCGAGAATTATATTGAGGAAAATCCACAGATCTGTCGCCAATAAAAACCGATATGCCATAGGGTGATTTTCTTTTTCCACCTTTAAAACCGAACGGTTCCAATTATAAATAATGGAAGCTAAAACAATCCACTCCGTCATACTTATACCGTACGCCACGTAGCGAATCCAGGGTTGAGTTGGCACAAGATAAGTATGGTGCGCCCATCCAAACATTAGGTTGGTAAGCCCTAAAAAGTAGAAGAAAAATGCAGCTTTATTTGTCGCTACATTGCTATCCTTCTTTATTTTAGACATCAGATAGATTGAAATTCCATAAACCAACATATTCCATGACCCCGTAAAGGAGCCAGTAGATTTCCATTGAACAGAAAAATCCTTTATAAAATCCAATCTAAAAAAATCGAATAGCCAGAAATGAGCTTCCATCAAGTGGTAGGTCATAAAGACAATTCCTGTGCCCCACATCCAATAATAAACCGGCCACCCACGCATATTTTTGTAAAGCGTCTTAAAATAATTGATGCCGAACAAGATCCATCCGAGCAAAATAGGCACCATCAAAAATGAAGGAAAGGCGAAATACTCTCGTCCTTCGGTATAATCGAATGTATAAGAAATGTAAATTGTGATTCCCGTTAGAAGAAAAATTATAAAATGTAGTTTAGCTAATACAGGCGAAAAGAGCATGAATTTTTCAACGTAAGTAATAAAGAAATAGATGCTTCCCGTAGCAGAGAGGATAATCCACGCTATTACTGAAGTAACGTGGAAAGGCCGTAATTTTGAAAAAGGAAAATGTTCCTTTAAAAATTCGGGCATTAAGTACTGAAATGAAGCCGTCATCCCGAAACACATTCCTAAAATAAGTGCTGTAATTGCGAAGATCAAGAAATAGAGAGGCATTTTACTTTTCATTCCTGTATATTATTTTTACCCATCCTGTAGCTTCAATTTTCGCATCATAGTTGGGATAAATTCCCGTTTGATCCACTTGTTTCAAGTATTCCACCAAAGCATTTTTTTCGGCTTCATCAAAATGAAATTGAGGCATACTTTTAACTCCACCGTTCAAAAATGCTTTGATGTACGAGGGTCCTTTTTTTTCATCGGAATATATATTGGTAAGATCTGGCCCCAAGTAACCTCCTAAACCGTAAAGTTGATGACAGGACCAACAGCGATTATTCTGAAACAATTGCTGACCTCGCACTGCCTCGGAAGTCAACTTTTCTGTGGGAATATAACTCTCTGTGTTATACACGACATAATTATACAGCCCAAAAGCCACAAGCAAAATTGCTATTACATATAGGTAAGGCTTTGAATTGACAGGCATTAAAAAATTAATTAATCGGAGCTAAAAATACTATCATAATTCAAGGTAGAATATGACATAAATCATAATTAATCCTTTTTGGTCTTAAAATAATTTTTAGCTGTCTCTTTTTACTATAAATATTCTAAAATTTTAGTCTTTTTTGAATGGGTTATAACAGAATGAAATACAATTGGATATATTCCAAAAATAAACGCTTAGCAATGTCTATTTACAATTTAATAAGCTATTAATGCAGTACATATGGATATTGATACTTATGCAGGCAGTAAACTTTAACTTGGAATAATTCCATTTTTTATTTTATTTTCTTTTTTTTATGGAGAGATTCCTGTTAATTTGCAGAGAATTATTTCCGAAGAAAACCAAAAATGTTGTTATGAACAATAGCCGAAACATAGTGCATATGGATTTGGATACTTTCTTTGTATCCTGTGAACGGCTATTGGACAGTAAATTGATTGGCAAACCTGTTCTGATTGGCGGCACCAGTGACCGTGGCGTTGTAGCTTCTTGCAGTTATGAAGCACGGAAATTTGGAGTACATTCCGCCATGCCGATGAAAATGGCGCGGCAACTATGTCCCGAAGCCATTGTAGTTCGTGGAGATGCGGGAACTTACAGTAAATTTTCAGAAGCCGTTACCGATGTAATCAAGGAAAGCGTTCCCTTATACGAAAAAGCTTCGGTAGATGAATTTTACATCGACCTAACGGGAATGGATAAGTTTTTTGGTTGCGAAAAATTGGCTTCAGAACTGCGCCAACGCATTATGAAAGAGACAGGATTGCCTATTTCCTTTGGACTTTCGGCAAATAAAACAGTTTCAAAAATAGCCACGGGCGAAGCAAAACCTAACAATCAATTATATATCCATAAAGGCACTGAAAAACCTTTTCTTTCTCCCCTACCCGTCAATAAAATCCCGATGGTGGGCGAAGTTACCTATCGCACTCTTTGTGACTTGGGAATAAAACAAATAAAAACCGTCCAAGAAATGCCGATGGAAATGATGGCAAAGGTTTTTGGAAAAAACGGACAAACCATCTGGCAAAAGGCAAATGGCATTGACAATACGCCAGTAGTACAATATACCGAACGCAAATCTATTTCTACCGAACGTTCCTTTGATCGAGACACTACCGATGTGAAAAAGCTACAAGGAATAATCCTAGCCATGGCGGAAAACTTGGTATTCCAATTGCGACGCGGCAATAAGTTGACAGCTTGTGTTTCCTTCAAAATCCGATATTCCGATTTCCAAACTTACAGTATGCAGCAAAAAATTCCTTACAGTTCCGCAGATCATAAAATCATTCCGATTGTGATGGAATTATATAGAAAACTTTATCAAAGAAGGTTGCTCGTAAGAATGGTGGGTGTAAAGTTCAGTCATTTAGTAGAAGGCGGCTATCAAATTGATTTATTTGACGACAATGAAAAAATCGTCAATCTTTACCATGCAATGGACAAAATGCGCGAACGCTATGGCGATCGTGCCGTGATGCGCGCCGCAGGAATGGATGCCAAAAGCATCAGTCGCTGGAATCCGTTTTCGGGAGAGCCACCACCATTGTTGCCGAATAGAAGGAGATGAGTTCAGTATTCAGTAAGTCAGTACGCAGTAATCAAGTGTTGATCATTTGGTATTGGAGTGAACAATTTTTGAGGCATAAAATCCCCTCGAATTATTATAAATATTCAATAGAAAATCAAATCTTAAAAAGCTCGATCAAATTCTGAAACATACCATTATATTTGTAGGTTAAAAGAAAAAATAAATGGAAAGTATCAGTGTTTTTGATATGCTGTCTATTGGGGTTGGGCCTTCGAGTTCGCACACCTTGGGACCTTGGCGCGCCGCTTTGCGATGGATAGATGAGTTGAAGGAAAAAAAGCAGTTCGATAAAGTTGTTGGAATTTCAGTGGACCTCTACGGTTCGCTTTCACTTACAGGAAAAGGTCATGCTACCGATATAGCCGTAATGCTCGGACTATCAGGTTTTGATCCTGTAACTTTTCCTATTGAAAACATTGAAAAGGAAGTCGAGTTCATTACTTCAGAAAACAAACTGAAACTGAACAATGAACGGGAAGTTGCTTTTATTCCCAAAGAAAACATAGTCTTCAATAGAAAGTTTTTGGAATTTCATCCCAACGGAATGACATTTCATGCCACTCTAGAAGATGGCTCCAAAAAATCTTCTTCCTTCTACTCCATCGGCGGTGGCTTCGTGGTAAAAGAAGAACGCAAGACGAAGAAAGTAAAACTAGAGGAATTCTCCCACTTTCCTTTTCCTATTCAGAAGGGAACTGAATTGCTTGAATATTGTAAAAATGAAGGGAAAAACATTTGGGAAATCGTTCTTGAAAATGAGAAATCTCTCCGAAGTGAAGACGAAATAAATCAGGGACTAAAAGAAATATGGAATGTTATGCTCGATTCCATGTATGTTGGCTGTCACACTGAAGGCACACTACCGGGAGGTCTCAATGTTACACGAAGGGCTTTCGAGATGAACAAGAACTTAATCTGCAACTCCAAATACAGTAATGCCGAAGAGTGGATTGAAGCCATTCGCGATACCGAAGTAAAGTTTCGTCAAATATTAAAATGGGTTTCTTGTTTTGCTATTTCGGTAAATGAAGTAAATGCTTCCTTAGGACGTGTCGTTACTGCTCCCACAAATGGTAGCGCAGGTGTTATTCCCGCCGTAATAATGTATTATTTGGTTATTGAAAACCACGATGCAAATTTTGAAGACATCCGTAAATTTTTACTCACTTCAAGTGAAATTGGTAGTATTTTCAAAAAGGGCGCAACTATTTCCGCAGCAATGGGCGGATGTCAAGCCGAGATTGGAGTTTCTTCTTCCATGGCTGCAGGAGCTTTGTGTGAATTGATGGGAGGAACTCCAGAACAATGTTTAATGGCGAGCGAAATAGCAATGGAACATCATCTTGGACTTACCTGTGATCCTATTGCGGGACTGGTTCAAATCCCTTGTATAGAACGAAATGCGATGGGCGCTATAAAAGCCATAAGTGCTTGTGAAATGGCACTTAACGGCGACCCAAGTAAAGCAAAAGTTCCACTGGACAAGGTCGTAGCAACAATGTGGGAAACCGCAAAGGATATGACGTCTAAATATAAAGAAACCAGTGAAGGCGGACTGGCAGTACAAGTTAATATCAGCGACTGTTAAGTATCCACGACTAAAATCAAGATGATAATCCTTTTAAGAAGGATGTAGTCATATCCCATAAAAACAAATAGCTTCCCATTCGAAATTGTTACTTTTGCAAATTAATTTAAGATCTAAAAAATATGTCTGTAGCCAAAAAAGAATACAAACGCATCACCACCAAAACCTTGGTGGATATGAAAAAGAAAGGCGAAAAAATTTCTATGCTCACCGCTTATGATTTTACAATGGCTAAAATCGTGGATAGCGCGGGAATTGATGTGATTCTGGTTGGAGATTCAGCCAGCAATGTTATGGCGGGTCATGAAACTACACTTCCTATTACATTAGACCAAATGATTTATCACGCTGCTTCAGTGGTTCGCGCCATTGAACGAAGTTTGGTAGTAGTAGATTTACCTTTTGGAAGCTATCAAAGCGACCCCAAGGAAGCGTTACGATCTGCCATCAGAATTATGAAAGAAAGTGGCGGACACGCAGTAAAACTTGAAGGCGGACGAGAAATAAAAGAATCTATAAAGCGAATTCTTAATGCTGGAATTCCCGTAATGGGACATTTGGGATTGACACCCCAGTCCATCTATAAATTTGGAACCTATACAGTTCGCGCCAAAGAAGAAGAAGAAGCAGAAAAATTAATCGAAGATGCTATTTTGCTTGAAAAAGCAGGATGCTTTGCAATCGTTTTGGAAAAAGTTCCTGCCAAACTCGCCAAAGAAGTAGCTGAAAAAATCGAAATCCCAGTCATTGGAATCGGTGCTGGGAATGGTGTTGATGGTCAAGTATTAGTAACTCACGATATGCTTGGAATGACTCACGAGTTCAATCCACGGTTTCTTCGAAGGTATTTGGATTTATATAACGACATGAAAAACGCCTTTAGCCAATACAGCACTGACGTAAAAAGCGGAGATTTCCCAAATGAAAGTGAGCAGTATTAATGCCCTTAACCCCCAAAGGGGGAATTAAATCTGTTCCGAACATCACAAAACGCCTATTAAAATCTCCTAAACACATCGACTCCTAAACTCCTAAACTTATCAATTTTAAATCTTATTAACTTCCTCCTATTTCAAATTCAATAATCCATAGCACCAAGAACAATCTTCAGGTTTTGTATGAGGACAATCATTTGATTGTAATCAACAAACGTCCTGGCGATATTGTTCAGGGCGATAAGACTGGCGATATGCCGCTTTCGGAAGTTGTTAAGGAGTATGTTGCCGAAAAATACAACAAGCCCGGTGCCGTCTTTTTGGGAGTGGTACATAGATTAGATCGCCCTACAAGCGGAATCGTGATTTTTGCACGCACGTCAAAAGCGCTAGCACGGTTAAATAAAATGTTTTCAGAAAGAGAGACAGAAAAGATTTATTGGGCTTTGGTGAAAAACATCCCTGAAGAATCTGAAGCTACTTTAGTTCACTACTTAAAACGAAACCCAAAACAAAATAAATCTTACGCCCACAGCAAAGAAGTTCCAGAAAGCAAAAAAGCGATTCTTCATTATAAGCTGCTTAAAAAATTAGATAATTACGGTTTGTTGGAAATAGTTCTAGAAACAGGCAGACACCATCAAATCCGATCACAACTTTCAGCTATTGGAAGCCCAATTAAAGGAGATTTAAAATACGGATTTGACAGAAGTAATTCGGATGGCAGCATACATTTACACGCCAGAAGATTAGAAATAATTCATCCCGTTCTGAAAGAAAAAATGGTTTTTGAAGCCCCACTACCCCAAGATTCACTTTGGAATGCCTGTAATTAGAGTTCTATAATATTATTCTTTAATGCAAACATCACCAACCCTACCCTATTTCTTATATTGAATCTTTTAAAAAGTTCTTGACGATAACCATCTACCGTTTTTGGGCTTAGGTTCATTCTCTCGGCAATTTCCTTGTAAGTCATTTCGGAAGAGGCTAATCGAATAAAGATGAGTTCGTGTTCCTTAAGGTTCAAAAAGTCGTCAACACTAGTCCAACCAATGGAATGCAAGAGTGCTTCGGCTACTTTTTCAGAATGGTAATATCCATTTTCCAAAACTTCATTCAAGACCGCTTTTAAATATTCGGGCTCAATGTCTTTCAGCATGTAACCTTTAGCTCCAAAACGCAACATCTTAATAATACTAATCTCATCATCGTCCATCGTCAATGCCAGAAATTTAATACGTGGATGTTTATGAAAAAGCCATTCTGCAGTTTCGAAACCATTTAAGACGGGCATATTAACGTCAATTAATATAATATCGGGAATTATTCCATCCTCATCGAGTATTTTTTGAAGCTCAAAACCATTTCGAAGATTAAATAAGGTCTCAAAATTCGGGAATGAATCAATGAGCTTTTCCAACGAGCATGCAAAAAGGGCATGATCGTCTACAATTCCAACTTTAAACTTTAAACCTTCACCCTCCACTTCCATAACTGTATTTCAAAAATAATTGAGTTCCTTTCCCCCTTTCAGAAACTATTGAAAAAGAAGCGTTCAAAAGAGCTGCGCGGCTCTTCATGGTCTCCATTCCAGAACTACTGGTTTCGAGGAACGGATCAAATCCAATTCCATCATCAGAAGCAGTAATTTCAAGGGTTTTCTCCTTATACTCCAAACATACAAATAAATTGGAAGCCTTTGCGTGTTTTAGCACATTTGAAAGAAACTCCTGCAGAATCCGGAAAATTATAATCTCCGAAGCATTTGAAATGGAAACAATCTCTCCCACAATTTTTAGTGAAACTTCCAAATAGCCAAGACGTTTGAATCTGTTCATCTCCACCTCCAACGAGGTCAAAAGTCCATTTTTCAGAACAACATCATTATTGAGCACCTTGGAAAGAGATCGAATTTCTTGAACACTTTCATGCAACACCTCCTTAATTTCCTCAATCTGAATGTAAAAACTTCCTGGGACTGCTTGTTTTAGAATATTCAATTGCATATTGGCTACAGATAACAATTGCCCAATGTTATCGTGAAGCTCCCAAGCAATGTTCTTTAAAGTTTGTTCTTGGATTTCGATTCGAGAATTAGCAAGCTCTGTTTGATAGCGTTGTGCAGACTCATATCGTTCTTTAAGAAGTTTATTTTTTCTACGTTGAAAGGCTATAAAAAACACCACCACAAATAGAACCAGAAGGAAAATTACGGTTATAAAGTAAACTAATAATAAGATTTCTTCCTTCTTGAGCATATCAAAAAACCAAATGTGAAAGTACTGTACATAAATATATTGGCATAAAACAATACATTTAAATGCAATTTAACGAATAATTCGTTCCCATCTTCAATGCTGAAATATTGAGACAATATATCAATGGGCGTAATACATAAGTTAAAAACAAGAACCCCTACAGATATATAAAAAGGCAGAAACCGCTTGAGCTGCAGCAACAAATCACTTCGGAGCAATTCAAAATAAAATAGAGCCACACTAAAAAACAACAATAGGGTTCCTATAATGGAAACAAATATGGGGGTTGTTTCGAAAAATGATCCAGTAGAGATTATTATTGTTTCAGAAACGACAATAAAGCTTATTATCAAAACCAAAAAAATAATTTTCCAATATTTATTTTTTACAAATGAAATGAAATATAGAGTGAAAAATGAAAAACTCAGTATGTTATAAATGTTATACAACCAGAAATTATTTTTAAATGGCGTATCCTTTACAAACGCAAAAATTTCATAATCAGAATAGTAGGCAACAAGGGCATAAGAGGCTAGTATTTCTACACTTACTGTAATCCATAGAAATAGAACTAGATATTTAGTGTTTCTAAACTGTGAACTAGTTCGTTTTAAATAATAAGATCCAGCCAAAGCGGCCATGGCCTCCAAAGAGATTACCGTAAAGAGGAATAACAAAAGATCGGATAGCCCCAAGTTTTAATAATTTTTAGGAGGCAAACCTTGAAGTCCTCTATTTAAAGGTTGGAGATCATAATTGTTTTCAGAACCAACTGTTACCCCAAGAGTAGGTGCCAAAAACACTGTGGCTTGGTTAAATTTTTCAGAACCGTAGGCTCCGAAATAAACTCGAATTCCAGGCTCGTACTTTTGGGTACCAGCCTTTACATAATCCAAAAACTCTTGGAGTTCTTCAAGGCTAAAAAGAAACTCACACGAATCAAGGGTTTTCAATTCTTTTTCAATCAACGAGGCTCGCGTAATTGACCAATTGTTCTGTAATTCTCGTGCTTCGGTTACCGTAATACAATTTGAAGGTTTCGTCATGATTAAAATCATTTTTAGTTCATACTTCTACGAATTTAAGAAAATCGAAGCAGAAATATTTTCAAAAATTGAATATTCAGGAAAAATCCTTTAAGACTTAGGTTATTTCCTGATAGAAAGTAGAAAAACTTTGAAGAATGAAAAACAGCAGAAAACATAATGATTTCTATAATTCAAAGTCAAGTGCTACTTCGTTCCCAAAGGTTCCTATTCCTTATAAAACCTAGCTCCATGGATTTTTTAATAAATCAACCGACTTTCCCTTTTGTCGATACCTCAAACAAGTCTTATCTTTATCAAAATTTATTTTATGACAAAGCCTTATCGCGTTTTGGTGGATGAGAATTATCAATTCGATCTTGGAGTTGACGACGCCACCAATCTAAATCAATTGGATTTTTCAGAAGTTGAAAGTGGAAAAAAAAAGAATAAAATTCACATTCTACACAATCGAAATTCTTTTTCCGCAGAAATGGTACAAGAGAATTTTCTTCAAAGAAACTATACTGTTAAAGTAAACGGCAATTCCTATAAAGTTAATATTGAAACTCCTTTGGCCCAGCTAATCAAGGAAATGGGACTTTCCCTCGGAAATGCTTCTGTTGAAGATGAAGTCTTAGCTCCTATGCCCGGAATTATCTTGGAAGTCAATGTGGCTAAGGGGGACGAAGTGAAACAAGGGGATTATCTGTGTGTGTTGGAAGCTATGAAAATGGAAAATGCACTTACCGCTCCAAGAGATGGCGTGATAAAATCTGTTAATATTGCTAAGGGCGATACGGTTGATAAAGGAAAATTGTTAATTGAATTCCACAAAAATGATTAAAAAAATATTGGTCGCCAATCGGGGCGAAATCGCACTTAGAATAATGAAGACCGCCCATAAAATGGGCATTGCAACCGTTGCCATTTTTTCCGAAGCAGATAGGGATGCTCCTCATGTAAAGTTTGCCGACGAAGCAATCTGTATTGGTCCTCCCCCTTCAAATGAATCGTATTTATTGGGCGATAAGATTATTAAAATCGCAAAAGAGTTAAACGTGGACGCCATTCATCCCGGCTACGGTTTTTTAAGCGAAAACGCAGAATTCGCGGAACATGTGGAAAATAGCGGAATGATTTTCATCGGACCAAAATCCCATGCCATCCGTATTATGGGAAGTAAATTGGCCGCCAAGGATACGGTAAAAGAGTATAATATTCCAATGGTTCCGGGAACAGACAAAGCCATTACAAATGTACAGGCTGCGAAAGATATTGCCAGTAAAATTGGCTTTCCAATCCTCATAAAAGCCTCGGCTGGTGGAGGCGGAAAAGGAATGCGAATTGTAGAAAACGCCAAGGAATTTGAAGATCAAATGAAACGTGCCATCAGCGAAGCTGAAAATGCTTTTGGCGACGGTTCAGTTTTCATCGAGAAATACGTTACCTCTCCAAGACACATAGAAATTCAAGTATTGGCAGATAATTATGGAAACACTGTACATCTCTTTGATCGGGAGTGCAGTATCCAACGCCGCCATCAAAAAGTGATTGAGGAAGCTCCCTCTTCAGTTCTCACTCCTTTCTTACGTGAGCAAATGGGAGCGGCAGCAGTGAAAGTGGCCAAATCTTGTGATTATGTAGGAGCTGGCACTGTGGAGTTTCTTTTAGATGAAAACCTCAATTTCTATTTCCTTGAGATGAACACACGCTTGCAAGTTGAACATCCAGTTACCGAGTTGATTACTGGTCTCGACCTAGTAGAACAACAAATAAACATTGCCAACGGCGAGCAACTGTCTTTTGCGCAAGAAGATTTGAAAATTACCGGACACGCTTTCGAGCTCCGTGTCTATGCTGAAGATTCTTTGAATAATTTTATGCCAAGCGTCGGGATGTTGGAAGTATATAGTCCTCCTAGCGGAAAAAATATTCGAGTGGACGATGGATTTACCGAAGGAATGCAAGTGCCGATACACTATGATCCTATGCTTTCTAAATTGATTGTCTATGGTAAAACCAGAAATGAAGCGATGCAGCTGATGCTAGAGGCTATTTCAAACTATGATGTTGAAGGAGTGAGCACTACCCTACCATTTGGAAAATTTGTCTTTAAGCACGGAGCCTTCCGAAGTGGGAATTTCGACACCAATTTTGTGAAGAAACATTATTCAGAAGAAAAGATAAAAGCAAATAATGAGGAAGAGGCCAAGGTCGCTGCCCTTATAGCTTTAAAACATTATTTAAAAGATTCAGGAATACTTCGATTACCGAAATAGCAAACTAAACCCCAAAGGTTTTTGAAACCTTTGGGGTTTTAATGGAATTAATATGACCGACAACAACAAGAAACTGCACGAAATGATTTCTGAAGCCAAAATGGGCGGCGGAAAAAAACGAATTGCAAAACAGCACGAAAAGAAAAAACTAACAGCGCGGGAACGCGTTGAATATCTCCTAGACGAAGGCTCATTTGAAGAAATGGGCATCCTCGTTACCCATAGAACCACAGATTTTGATATGCAAGATGAAGTCTATTACGGCGATGGCGTGGTTACGGGATACGGAACCATCAACGGTCGGCTGGTCTATGTTTTTGCTCAAGATTTCACGGTTTTTGGAGGTGCACTTTCTGAAACCCACGCTGAAAAAATATGTAAAGTGATGGATCACGCGGTTCGGGTAGGTGCTCCTATCATTGGATTAAATGATTCTGGCGGTGCCCGAATTCAAGAAGGAGTTCGTTCCTTAGGGGGATATGCTGATATATTTTACAGAAACGTCCAGGCATCTGGAGTTGTGCCACAGATTTCCGCTATTATGGGGCCTTGTGCCGGTGGAGCTGTGTATTCTCCAGCGATGACCGATTTCACATTAATGGTGCAAGATAGCAGCTATATGTTTGTTACGGGACCTAACGTAGTGAAAACCGTAACCAATGAAAATGTTACTTCCGAAGAACTTGGGGGTGCAAGGACGCACGCAACGAAAAGTGGTGTGACGCATTTCACTGCGGCCAATGATATTGTTTGTTTGGAGCAAGTCAAAACCTTGCTGAGTTATATGCCTCAGAACAATAAATCGGTTCCAGAAAAGCTTCCATTCGACATTCGAGAGGAATATAGAGAAGAGCTGGAGACTATCGTTCCAGATTCGGCGAACAAGCCTTATGATATGCACGACGTGATTAAGGTTATTATCGATAACGATTCCTTTTTTGAAGTTCATAAAGATTACGCAGACAATATTATAGTTGGTTTTGCAAGACTTGGTGGACGAAGTATCGGTATCGTTGCAAACCAACCGATGAGCTTGGCTGGTGTTCTCGACGTGGATAGCTCTAAAAAAGGGGCGCGGTTTACACGATTTTGCGATTGTTTCAATATTCCGCTATTAGTTTTGGTAGATGTGCCCGGCTTTCTTCCCGGAACGGATCAAGAATGGAACGGAATCATTTTAAATGGAGCAAAGCTACTTTATGCCTTGAGTGAAGCTACCGTGCCAAGAGTTACGGTCATTACCAGAAAAGCTTATGGCGGTGCGTATGACGTGATGAACAGCAAACACATTGGCGCAGATATGAATTATGCGTGGCCCACTGCCGAAATAGCGGTAATGGGCGCAAAAGGCGCAAGTGAGATTATTTTCAGAAAAGAAATTAGTGCTGCGGAAGACCCTGCATTGAAACTATCGGAAAAAGAAGCCGAATATGCAGAAAAATTTGCAAACCCATTTAAAGCAGCGCAACGTGGTTTTATAGACGAAGTTATTCAACCGAGGGAAACCCGTAGAAAGTTACTGAAAGCTTTTGCCATGTTGGAGACCAAGGAAGTGGCCAGACCCAATAGAAAACACGGGAATATTCCGTTATGATCGGGATGAAAATGACGGGTTGAATCAAGATCGCTTTGCTACACGAATCACGAATCAAGATGTAATTTTTAAATCCTGAATAGCGCAGTTTGTACTTCGAATTATTTTGGTGTGTTATTACAATCTTTACAAATCCCTTTTACCACGAGATTTACATCGTCAGCTTGATATCCTTCGGGAAGGTTTATGTGGGGGATTTTATATTGGGTTAGGCAGACTGTTTCGTTGCAATTGGTGCAATGAAAGTGTAGATGCAAATCTTGTTCAATTTGACAATTGCAACCCGGTTCGCACAGCGCGTATTTTGAAATTCCTGTGCCATCGTCTATCTGATGGACAATTCCGTTTTCTTCAAAAGTTTTTAGGGTTCTGTATAGCGTGGTTCGTTCACAATTATCAAAGTATTCTTCAATATTGCTGAGGCTTACGGCAGTTTTCTTTTCCAAAAGAAATCGGAAGATTAAAAGTCTCATTGCGGTTGGCCTTACTTTTCTATTTTCAAGAACTTCCTCGATGGATTCGTTGTTGGGTTTCCACCAGTATTCCAAATAATTTTCTTTTGTTTTCATTGTCATTAACTGACTTATTTTTAGACTTAGCAAATTACTTTAAATATGGGCTAAAAACAAGAAAGGCTGTCTAAACAGTGTTCAGACAGCCTTTTTTCTGTGTTTATCTTATGCTGTTATAGCAATCTTACTTTTACTGCGCTAAGACCTTTTTCGCCTTGTTCTACGTCAAATTGAACACGATCATCCTCACGGATGTTGTCAATTAGATTGGTTGAATGGACAAAAATATCTTGATCTGTGTCTTTCACTTTTATAAAACCAAAACCTTTGGCTTCATTGAAAAACTTTACTGTACCTTCTTTCATTGTGTTTACTTTTTTATTGTTTATTAACTTATTTATAAATTCTCTTAACATTGTTTCTGTTCTTTTAAATTGGATAATCCTTGTTTGCTCTTATTAGCCAAACGGATTTAGTTTTTATTCTTGTTTACGGTTCTTTATTCGGGTTTTACTACAAGCCCAAAACTTTTGGTGACATCCCAAACACTGGGAAATTTGTATAGATTAAAAATGGCTCCGCAATTGGCGGCGGATGGATTGTGAGGAAAACTTTGTGAAGAGTTGTCGATACTTAAATCCTAATTGGCTTTTACCATAAAACGCCTAATATACTAGTGCTGTTAAAGTATAAAAGGAAGCGAAGGATTAATTAAAATTCCGGAGAGATTAAGAAAAGATAAGCTTACTAATTCGTTTACGAGACAAATGTAGACTAAAACCACAGCCTCCTTCCCTATTATATGTTAAAGTATTGGTTTTTGTTTCAAAGATTGAAATGGCACACCTTTAGGATTGGTGCTTATGTGCTAAAGCAATATCTCCAAAGCTGATGATATTTAGCTATTTTATCCTGATACTGCAATGAACCAAAACCTATACTTTGCAAACGATTAGGGCAAATACTTTGGACTTTCCCTATACAACTTCATCTTTTCGGCTTTTAATTTGAAAGGCCAGCACTAGGAGCGATATTATCGCAGCCAAAAACCACGCGTAATGCATATATGATTTTTTAGGTAAAATGTTGATCACTACGGCAGCAATGCAGATAATGGCGTTCATACCCAAAATCAAGAAATGTATATTGTCAATCAATTTTTTGTTTTGAATTGTCAATAGCATCGACAAATTGAGGACGGAGGCGGATAACTGAATTACGGCTAAAATATTCTTATCTTCCTCTATCAGTAATATACCTCCCATAAAAAACAGCATCCCATGGAGTGCGAAAACTAGTTTCATAAGTTTGGATATTTTATTTGATTTTGCTTTTTACAATTGACTATTGGAGCAAAATTATTCTTCAATCAAATATATTAAATTAATCAATAAGCCAAAGGATGGTTTTTGTATCGGTAACATTTATTCAGAAACCAACCTTTAAAATTCTTCAGACTGAATATCCTTTGATTGGTTTGATTTCTTTAGTTTCTTTTAAGGAAGCATATTCTATAGTGAGCGGCGCAGATGGGATCTTTGCAATAGAAAAAAATTGTTAGTCGTGTGGGGAGCATTATCAGTCGTGTGGGGAACATCATCAGTCGTGTGAGGAACATTATCGATCGGGTGGGAAACATTATCAGTCGGGTGTGGAACATTATCGGTCGTGTGACGAACATTATCGATAGGGTGTGAAACATTATCAGTCGGGTGTGGAACATTATCGGTCGTGTGAGGAACATTATCAGTTGGGTGCGGAACATTATCAGTTGGGTGCGGAACATTATCGGTCGTGTGGGGAACATTATCGGTCGTTTTCAGACGTGACACGGGCGAGACCACCCGCACCAGTACGGGGAGAGGTGGTTAATGGCTATATCACAGAGTTTCACGGAGGAAACGCGGAGGTTCACAGAGGATTTGGGATAGAGAATACTTTGGGGTTGAAACTAATTTAGAGCGAGATTTTTTATGGAATTAATGGATTTAGGGATTGGAACAGTGATGGCTTCGTCTAAAAGAGGAAGGGTTTGGATTGGGTGGCAGATAAAGGTGTTATTGGGTTTGGTCATTAAGAATTTTGTATTCATTTGGGATAAAAAATTAACTCCCTCGTCTGTTGATGAGGGGGTTAATCACAAAATCACGCATTTGAGGCGGATTTGACCTCTTGGGCTTTAACGCCTTTTAATGGTTGTAAATTTTATGCCTTTGATTTGCTTGAACTCTATACTGTTGAAACCGAAGATTGCTTTTACGTACTTTTTCACTAATTGCGCAGTTTTTACGATTCCGGTTTCGGGGTTATAGAGCACTTCGTCTCTCTGGTTGCGAATGTTACTTATCTGAGCCCACTCTCTTGCTACGGCATCATTGGCTACTACCATAGCATCATGTAAATTGAAAAGAGTTTCAATTCTGAGATCCTCTTCATTGGGGGTATAAACCCCTTGGGAGCGCAATAAGGAAATAAGTGCCGCCCAGTGTTCTATGATTTTTGCATAGGATTGTTGAATGGCACTGATGTTTGTGGGCGGTGGATTGTCTGGTGGCAGGGGTTCGGTGATGATGTGCGCGCGCTGTCCCTGAATTTTGCGGTTTATGGTTCTGGCGTCTTTAATAGTTTCTGGCGAGGCACCGGAGGCTTCCAAGATGTTGATGACACGGGTTGCCAATGGTTTGGAAGGTTCGAACACCACCATACGCTGGTTTACTGTGTTGTTGTAGATTGTTACCTGGTCTGTCACCGCTTGAATTGCACGGAGGCCTGCGGTTTGTTGCTCTAAGAGCTGCGGGATCTTTAGGGCGCTTAACGTTGGATTGTAGGGTGCGCCGTAGCTGATTGCGAACTGAATTAGTTCGTAAAAGTTGTCCACGTTGATCGCGTGGCCAGTTTCATACTGTTTTGCCATGTTTTCTATAGTTTTATGCTAGGAGCTAGATGTGGGACACTAGATTTTTTAGACATTAGACTTTAGATACTAGATATGAGACACTAGTTGCTAGCTGGTTAAGAGATAAATTTAAGTAAAATATTAATTAAAAATACAAAGTGGTATTATTTTGTGGGGAAATCGGAAATGAAAATGAAAATAAAAATGAGGTTGACGATTTGAACCACGATTATTTGACCCACGACTACATAATTTGCGTCTTTGCGGTATGCATGTTTTTAACCGCGGAGGCGCAGCGCACTAGAGGTTTTGACATAAAACATGTTGAACTGTTCTTAGACTAAATGAACTGGCTTTTTTTATTTAGAAAGCTTTGTTTCGTCGTTTGGCTTTTGTACTCGTCCTGAAAATCTGGGGAGGGTTATGGTGGCGCGGGTGGTGGTTATAAAGTAAACTCCAGTCAAAAGTACTGCTGCCGCAATGATAGATTGGGTAGTTATTTGTTCATTTAAAAAATACCAGCCCAAGAAAAGTGCGATAATAGGATTTACGTAGGTTGAGGTAGCGACCTTGTCTGGTGAGACAGTTTTTAATAAGAAATTGAAGGAAGTATAGGCTACAATACTGCCAAAGGTTATCAATAAAACCATACTCAATTGAACCGATTCTCCCCACTGGTTTGGAGCGATCCATTGTTCGCCAAAAGCTAAACTCATCAAAGCAAGGGTAATTCCAGCAGTAAACATTTGATAGCCGGTGTTTACAAAGAAGTTTTTTGGAAAATCGGCTTTACCGACAAATAGACTGCCGTACGCCCAACTGAGCATACAAGTAAAAATCATTATCATTCCGATTATCGTTCCTTCTTGAGTCACTATTTGTTTTTGACTAACCAAGAGAATAATACCAGAAATGCCCAGGGCCACTCCTACCAAAGACATCGCTTTCATTCTTTTACCCTGCAACAAGCGCATCAATAGCAAAACCACTAAGGGTTGGGCCGAAATTTCCAAGGCCGCAAAGCCGCTATCCACATATTTCAATGCCCAGACGATAACGCCATTGCCAAAGGAGAGAAACAAGACTCCTACAATGAAAGTGTTTAGCAGTTGCTTCCAAGTAATAGCGAGGCTCTTGCCCATTATTTTGGAAATTATAAAGATCAATGTCCCAGCGCTCGTGAAACGGATAGAAGCTAAAAAGAATGGCTCCAACTCCCCCACTGCTATCTTGTTCAACAAATATGTTGAACCCCAGATAACGTAAATGGAGAAAAACGCAAGAATTACCAACACTGGACTTTTGGCTGCTGATTTCAAGATGAGGTTAGGTGGTGCTTAAGTTATTAAAGAGCCAAGAACCAAGAACCAAGAATCAAGACTTGACGATAGTCAGTGGCGTACAGGTTTTTTATTGAAAATTATTTCTTTCTTCGGTTGTAATTCTTATCCCCCCGTGTTTTTGGCTTTTTGTATTTCTCCTTGATGATTCGCTTATAGCTTCCACCTTGGTTTTCCTTTTTATTCTTTTCCTTTTTATCGTGCGTGGCAGCACCTCCTTCTTCTTTCTTGGTGGGATTATTGATTTCAATTATTTCCGGCTGCTCTTCTGAAGTGAGTTTCTCTGAAATTATAACTTCCGATGGAATTTCGAGGATTTTAATCTTCAGATCCATCAAGGCTTCGATAGCATTTTTCTTTTCTTCTTCAGCTTCTGTATAGAGTAAAATAGCGGTTCCCTCCTGTCCTGCCCTTCCTGTTCGGCCAATGCGGTGCATATAATTTTCAGGGAAAGACGGGGTATCGAAATTGATTACATGCGAGATACGATCTAGATCGAGACCCCGAGCCATAACGTCGGTAGTGACAAGGATACGGGTCTTTTCAGTATTAAAATTCTCGATGGAACGGATTCGATAATTTTGTGTTTTATTGGAATGGATTACAGCCACTTCCTTTCCAAAGAAATCATCCAAAATGTTGAAAAGAAGGTCTGCACTCTTCTTGTTTGGGACAAAAACCAAGACCTTGCGATATTCCTTTTCCTCTTGAAGTAAATGGAGCAAGAGATTGGCTTTAGTGTAAAAATTGGGAACGCTATAAGCGAATTGCGAAATGTTTTCAAGCGGGGTTCCACTTACGGCAACTGAGACCGTTTGAGGTGCGATAAAGAAATCGTGGATAAAGGTGTTGACCTCGTCGGTCATGGTTGCAGAGAACATAATGTTCTGGCGTTTCTTTGGAAGTAACTCGAGAATATTGGTAAGTTGGAAGCGGAAACCAAGGTCTAGCATTACGTCCACCTCGTCTATTACTACTTTCTTAATTGCCTTGAATTGTATTGCTCTGCTTATAACTAGGTCGTAGAGCCTTCCCGGAGTAGCGACAAGGATGTCCACCCCTTGGGCTACTGCCTCCTTTTGACGGTTGATGTTCATGCCGCCAAAAACGCCAACAACACGAATGGACGAGTAGGCACCGAATTTCTCAATATCGGCTACCCCTTGTAATACCAATTCGCGAGTGGGAACCAACACCAAGATGGTGGGATGTATTTCCTTTGAAAACTTTAAGCTCTGAAGGATTGGCAACATGTAGGCGAAGGTTTTTCCCGTTCCTGTTTGCGCAATTCCAACCACATCAGTTCCCGATTGGATTACCGAATACGACTGTGCCTGTATGGGCGTGGGTTTTTCAAACCCCAGATCCGCAATGGCGAGTTGTAATTGTTTGTTGAGATTAAGCTCGCTAAATGATTCCATGATGATTTATTTGTGGTAAAAATAGTATTTCGGCTTTTGACAAGAACTATGGTTGGGGGGAAATCCTAATTTCAGCCTTCGATACATTTTGAAAACTGGAAAGTTTTATCGGTATCATTCACCATTTTTAGGGCTTTCAAAACACTCAGGTAACTTAGATATGTCTAATATTTACCGAATTAACGGTGAGAAGGAAATTCCAAAATCCAAATTCCAAAAAACAGGCAACTTAAATAAATCTCGAATTAACGAATCTCGAATTAACAAATCAACCCATTAACGAATAAAAGGTAGCTGAGTAAATTTCAGTGTGCGAAGCAAAACTGAAATTTGTACAGAAGTTAATCTTCAGGTGGGAATCCGTGAATCTCCTCGTAGATCTCATCAAAGTTGTCGCGGAGATGGGCGCGAAGTTTTAGACGATAATCATCTTTTAACCACGAGATAAAGTTCTTTGTGCTTTTGCTGATGCACTTGGAATACCTATCAATTCGATAGTCGATGTCATCGCCCAACATTTTTGCCAAACCTAGAGCATCATATACATCCTCGCTGTTTTCTACACAAATGTAGGCATGTTGCGCGATGGAGCGCTCCAAAACTACTTTGGAAGACACCCCGTTGAATGTTGCATCTTGATATGTTGCTTTGATATCGAAATAAACTTCCTTGCTTTTCGAGAATTCAGCACGGAGCTCGTCTGGCATCTCGTAAGTGAAATTGCTTTCCAGTTCTTCATCGCTATAAAGATTATCCACAAAGAAATCAGGGTTGCGGAAAATTGCCTGCCAGTCTAAGGGCGATTCCCATGGTCCAAACCGCTGATAGTTGTTTCCTAAATCTATTACTGAGAATTTGGATTTATTGTTTAAAATCCGAGAACCCCTACCAATCATCTGGAAGTACAGCGTCAAGGAACGAGTTGCCCGGTTGAGAATAATAGTGTCTATGGTTGGTTCGTCAAAGCCTGTGGTCAATATACTTACAGAGGTAAGAATGGCATTGGGAGTTTCGTGAAACCACCTTAAAATCTTCCTACGTTGCTTTTTGGTAGCAGTATTGTCCAAATGCATAATAGGCAAGCCTTCCGCTTTTAAATGGTAATAAACCTGAATGGAAGTGTTTATCCCGTTGTTGAAAATCAAGGTCTTTTTTCCTTCGGAATGAGTTCGATAGGCTTGTAAAAGTTGATCCAGCATCCCCACAGCAGAATACAAATCATCGGATGATTTTACTGTATAATCGCCATTTGGGCCAATTTCCAAAGAGGTAAGTCCCATATTGTATTGGAAGACCTCTACTTGGGCAAGAAATTCATTGTCGATTAGCGATTGAATGCTCTCTCCAACAATTAACTCGTTATAGTTGTCCTTCATAGGAAGATTCCTATTAGAACTCAATGGCGTTGCGGTAACTCCTAGGATAAATGATTTCTCAAAAAACTTAAACAGTTTTGTAAAGGAATTGTAGTGGGCCTCGTCAATAATAACCAGTCCAACACCTGAAATATCAAGCTTGTCATCGTTAAGGCGGTTGTTTAGGGTTTCAACCATAGCCACGAAACAGCTGTATTCATCCTGATCGGCTAGATTGGCGGTGCTGTTTACCACCTTGTTTACCACTCCAAAACTGGTTAACATCTCGGAAGTTTGCTTGCAAAGCTCTACGCGATGCGTCATTACCAGCACTTTTTTCTGATGGTTTTTTAGGTATTGTCGGACTATTTCAGAAAAAATGACCGTCTTACCTCCTCCAGTTGGAAGTTGATAGAGCAGATGATAATCTTCGGGGGCAGTTTCAAACTTTTCAAAAATCTTGTCAATAGCTCCTTTTTGGTAACTATAAAGTTCCTTATCTGTCTTTTTATCCTGAATTGCTTGGGTTATTTCTGTCATGATTCCTTCTCCTTTTTGGGGTTGCAAAAATACATGCTTTTAAAGGTATTGCACGCCGATTTTCAGATAAATTAGAGAAATGGCCCGAAAGAGCTATCGTTTCGGGGTCTGTAGATAGAGTGTTTCCACCTTTTCCCGTGCCCAAGGAGTTTTTCTCAAGAAAACAAGGCTCGATTTTATAGAAGGATTCTCATTGAAACATTTTATCCGAATTCGTTCTCCAAGTGCTTCCCATCCATAAAACTCTACGAGGTGTTCCACTATATCTGCAAGCTTGATACCGTGTAATGGATTGTTGGGTTGTTCCTTGTTCATAACGATTCTTTATGCTTTTGTTCAATCTATAAATTCTCTTTTCTGTTCTTTGCTCTCTATTCTCTGTTCTCCCTTAAAACCCTACCAATCAATCGGCCTATAATCCTTAAGGAACTGACCACTCCAGTGTTTTCCTGTATTAATACCGTCTATCAACGGGTCCATTACTCGAGCGGCACCATCAACAATATCCAAAGGAGGTTGGAAATCGTGAAGTTCTTGTTTGCGCTTTGCTAGTTCAACGGGGTCTTCATCGGTAACCCATCCGGTGTCAACGGCATTAATATAGATTCCTTCTTTTGCCAAGCTACCGGCAGCAGTGTGGGTTAGCATATTGAGTGCTGCTTTGGCCATATTGGTATGTGGATGGCGGTCTTCCTTAAAAAAACGATGGAACTTTCCTTCCATTGCTGAAACGTTTATGATGTGTTTTTCACCAGTGTTCGTCTTCTTCATTATCTCTCCCAATCGATTGCATAGAACAAAAGGTGCGATAGAGTTTACTAATTGAACCTCAATCATTTCAGTGGTCTCAATTTCACCAAGCCTTAAACGCCAACTGTTGGTTTTACGGAGATCTACTTGTTGCAAATCGGCATCCAATTGTCCTTCGGGAAAGACTTCACTGGCACTAAGGGAATTGTCAAAACTATAAGGAATCTGCGAAAGTCTTGCTGAAGCTCGAATCCCAATTCCTGGCTCCTTTCCATGCCAAGTTACGGGAATATTTTTATTTGGATTTGTGCCCATTTCGTCTGTAAGCGTCTTCAAGTCACTTAAACAATTCTGATGGTCCTGTAATAAGTTTGCCACAAATGTGGGATGTGCTTCAAAAGGCATTTCTTCCCTTGACATCATGTGCTTATAAAACCCGGCAGGTCGTCTAACGGTTTGTGCCGCGTTGTTAATTAGAATGTCGAGATTTTCGTATTGTTGTGATATATAGTTACAGAAAATCTCCACACTGGGAATGTGCCGCAAATCGAGTCCGTGAATCTTTAAACGGCCTGCCCATTTATGGAAATCTTCTTCCTGAGAAAAGCGGTAGGCAGAATCTACTGGAAATCTGGTGGTGGCAATAACAGTCGCCCCTGCTCTCAAAAGCATAAGGGTAACATGATAGCCAATTTTGAGTCTTGATCCAGTAATAATAGCCACTTGCCCTGTTAAATCGGCAGTCTGGAATCGCTTGGCATAGTTGAAATCGCCACATTCAGTACACATTGTATCATAAAAATGGTGCATCTTGGTAAACAGGGTCTTGCAAACATAACAGTTACGAGGGGACTCCAGTTCCAATTCTTTTTTTGATGATAAATCTGCTGCCTGAAGTAGTTTTGGGGCGACAAAAACAATATTCTCACGCGCACTTCGAATTCCTGTTTCCTTACGAGCGGTCCTGTCCTTGGCAGCATGTTTGCGCTTTTCGGCCTTCTTAGCATCCTTCTTTCTACGTGAAAACTCATCACGACTGGGTCGAGAAAGATTTCCTGAAGCTTTTATCAATGCAATGCGCTGAGACTTTGGAATTTCGAAAATTAGGTCCGTGTTATTGTTTAAAAGCTCAAGAGTAGCGATACACTTTGCAATTTCCTCTAATGTTATTTTCGGTTCTTCCATAACCTCTTTATCCCTATTACCATCCTCACTTTCAACTTGTTCTGGTTTTAATTTATCTATTTCGGAAACCTGTTGGGGCATATTACAATGTTTTGACAAATATAGTAACAGTTTGGATGGAACAGAAAATTCTTTTGAAGGGTTTGAAACAAGTTAATTTGAATTAAAATTATGAAAGGTAATATCCAATTTTTAATTCATTTATACCTCGCATTTTTCACAAAATATTGGCAAATATTCCTTTAAAACAATGGTTTATATTAAATTATTATTAAAGTCAATCGAGAAACAATGACACTTTGAAATAATGCCGTATCTTCACATTAAATTAAAAAAAAGAGAAATTATGAATAATAAAGGAAAAGGATTGTTAGCATTGGTTGGACTTGCAGCTGGTGCTTTTGCGTTTTGGAAATATAAAAACATGACGCCAGAAGAAAAACGACAAATTAAGTCTAAGGTGAGCGATACCGGACGTAAAATTAAAGAAACCGTTGGCGACGTTGAAGCTAGCATTTCTGAAAAATATGACAGTCTGAAAAACAGAGCCAAGAAAGAATACGATGATGTGACCAACTAATTGTATTCCAAAAATGGAACATAAAAAAATCCCGCAACTCTGCGGGATTTTTTTATGGAATACGTATTATTAGGCTGATATATTTTCTGAAGATTTCTAAATCTGTATCGTTAAGTTTTTTGAACTTTTACCGCATTCATTCCTCTTTGTCCTTTTTCAAGTTCAAAGGAAACATTATCGTTTTCTGCAATTTCGCCCATAATACAACTCACGTGTGTAAAGTATTTCTCATTGTTTTCATTGTCAATAATAAATCCAAAGCCTTTGGAGGAGTCATAAAATGAAACCTTGCCCTTTCGAACAGGATCAAAAACTTCCTTATCCCCTTCCTCTTGTGGTGGAACTCCCAATACAATTTCTTCAGGATCAATTTCTACCTTTAAGGATGGATCTGGAGGAGTATCGGTTAGATTCCCATTGTGATCCACATAGGCAAACTCAATACCCGGAGTTTTATCTGCCTTTCGGGCATCTTTTTTCTTTTGCTTTTCCTCCCGTTTTTTGAGCTTTGCCTTTTCCTTTTCTTTCTTATTGTACGTCTGTTGCGATTTTGCCATTTCTGTTGTTTGAATAAAAAAAGCCATTCGCCGTAAGCAAATGACTTTTATAATTATTATATGCTATTGGTTTTTTTATTGGTTTACTTAATATTGTATTTAATCGTTCAATATCTTAGTCTTCAAAGATACGGAAAATTTTATGGATATTCTCAATAAAAGGATTTATGTAAAAAGGTGTTAGCATTTTCCATCAATTTTTCTATTCGTCTGCACTTGGGCCGTAAGTTCCTGGCACTGGAATATCTAATAACCTAAAATAAACGCCCAATTGCGCCCTGTGGTGAGCAGTGTGAAGCAAAGAATGACGAATGGCTTCATATCGAGTCATCCTAGCTAGAATGGCATCTCCTTTCCTCACGATCCAATTTTTTGTTAAGCTCCTGTTCCTTTGTCTCGAGTAATATTCGTTTTCCTTTTTGACACAGGTCATCGAAAACTAATAGTAATTCTTCATTAGTATCAACTGAAAGAGGCTTGTTGGCAGGTGAAGCCAAATCAAGACTATCGGAATTAATCGCCAGAGAAACCCAGCTTGCAAGTCCAGCCAAATGAAATGCGAGGTTTCCCAATCGCATGCTCTTTGAATGAGGTTGCCAATCCAACTTGTTGAAAGGGACGTGTTCCAAAAATTTTCTGGTAATAAGGGTTTCTTGTTCGAATTCCTTTAATAAAATGGCTGCTATTTCCATGATATAATTCTTCTTTTAATTCTATCAATTAAATTGAAAACTATTTTCTCCAATATTTATTCGCTGCTGCAATAGTTGCGAACTCAGTAGCAACGACTTGTCCTACAGCAATAAGCATCGCAGGATCTTCGGCATATTCAGGTCTCAGTTTTTGCCTAACCTCAGCATCTGGTTGGGTAACTTTTATTACCAATCGCGCCATTTTCACAGCTAATTGACGGCCTTCTTCGGGAGTATTTGTTATCAATGAATTTCCTGGAATCATTTTTACTTCTTCTGACATTTTTTTGATGTTTTATGGATTAATATTTTTTAAAGTTACTGATAAAACAGGTTTTATAGCTCAAAATCAACTTCCAAAATCGAAATAGCGAATTTCAAATATCAATTTCCAAATCTCTGTTACCTCTGAGCCTTTAGGGTGAGCAAAATAACGGGAATGGATTTTAATTTCTATAAAACCTTTCTGCCGTAGCGGGAGGTCCATTACAATATGAAGTAACCAGATATGAAAAACAAAGATGGACTGGCATCTAAAAAAACTCTCGGAAATCGTTTAAGTAATAATTGGACATGGATGGGTTAAAACTTGTGCACGTCCACCAAATTATCCCGCTGTTCTTTGAGCTTCGGGCTTAGGCCGATTTTATAGATATGGGGGTTCTGAAATCGCTTGTACTCTGGAGGAAGCAATGACAAACGGGATTTTGAGTATTCCGCTATTTCTGTAGTGGATAGTGCTGCAAACAACCTTTTCCCTCCTTGCATTACCTTTTCCAACAAAGGTTCGTGCTGGAAATTTAAGAGGTCTAAATTCTTGGTGCGATCAAAGGGATGAAACATTTGTGTTATATTTCTTTCAGAAGCAAGGGTGATTGCATCGGCTCCATAAAACATTCCTTTTTCATCTATCATTCTATAAACTTGCTTTTTTGAGGGAAGAGAAGTTTTAATTATATTCTCAGAAAGTTTGATTCGAGGCTCTCCATTGTATTCAGAAAGTTTGTAAACCCCTCCCAAGGAGGCGTCGGGTTTCCCTGTAACCAAAGTTGTTCCAACCCCAAAAACATCAATTGGAGCTCCTTGTTCTTTGAGACTATTAATCACAAATTCATCCAACTGATTGGAAGCGACAATCTTTACATAGCGCAACTCCGCATCATCGAGTATTTTACGGGTTTTCTTTGCTAAGTACGCCAAATCACCACTGTCTAACCGAACGCCGAACAAGCGGTCTCCCCTATTTTCCATTTCCTTTGCGACAGTAATGGCATTGGGCAATCCACTTTTGAGAGTGTTATATGTATCGACTAAGAACACACAGTTTTCGGGTCGTATTCGAGCAAAATCTCTAAACGCCTCCAATTCGTCTCCATAACTTTGAATAAAGGAATGCGCCATTGTACCGGAACACGGAATATTAAAATCCTTGGCGGCCTTAACGTTACTAGTACTGTCAAAACCTCCAATTGCTGCGGCACGTGTGGCATAATACCCTCCTGTGGCATGTGCACGTCGCAAGCCCATGTCTAAAAGAATATTGTTCATTGCACTGTATCTAATCCGACTTGCTTTGGTGGAAATCAAGGTTTGAAAGTTGAGCATGTTGAGCAGGACTGTTTCTACAATTTGTGCCTCTATTATATTTGCTTCCACTTGTAAAATAGGCCGGTTCGGGAAAACAACATCGCCTTCTTTACAGGAAAGGATGTTACCTCTAAATCTAAAATTCTTTAGGTATTCTAAAAATGAAGGCTCAAAATTGTGTTTTTCTAAATAGGCAATATCAGATGTTGAGAATTGTAGGCTTTCAATGATGTCTAAAATAGTCTCTAACCCAGCAAAAACGGCATACCCACCTTTGAAAGGTGTTTTTCTGAAATAATAATCAAATACCGCTGTTCCATTTGGCTTAGTTGCAAAGTAAACTTGAGCCATTGTCAGTTGATAGAGGTCGGTATAGGTTGCTGTAATGTTCAAAAGAAGCATTAAGTTTTATAAAATGATGAATAGTAATAAGACATAAACTATACTGCTAAGCAATATTTCTTTACAAAAATTATAAAATAAACCGTCTATCTTCAAATAAAGACAAACGGTAAAAAATAAGGCAAAAGGTGAATTAAAACGACATAACGTTTCTTTGAATAAAACTACTCCTTTATAAGTTGGTATGTTTGGACTTCTTCCCCATGTCTTAAAGTTACCAAATAAACACCACTAGCTATACCTTTACCCATTGGAATCGCCACAGTATTGGCATTGCAGTTTAAAGTATGCTCAAAAATTCTTCGGCCACTCAAATCGTTGATGCTCACATTAAGTTCCTCCCCATTCAATTGTGGCGCATTCAGGTAAAAAGTGTTCCCGCTTAAAGGGTTTGGAAATAGCTGGATGCCTGAGAGTAAGTTCTGGCTTTCAACATCGAGTCTTTCCTCGGTGCGGATAGAGAAACGATCGGTTGCAATGCTCAACGGATTGTTTGCATCAACATTGAAACTGTATGCGTTGTCGCCAACTTCTAAACGTGTACTTAATCCTGTGAAATGATCCTCTAGATACAGGGAAGTCCCTTCTAAACCATCAACCATCATTTTTAAAGTGTAATTTGAGTGATTATATCCACTTGTGTACAACGAAAATACTTCGGCAGGCTGTGGCATTTCCCTTTGCTCTATCCCCAGATAAGTTCCTTGATGGTCAATACCTAGGTTCTCGTAGAAGTTCATTGCCTTTACGGCATCTCCTTGAGTAAGCTCGTTGTCGTTGTCCTCTGCAAAGAACATCATGAAAGCGTCGTGGGAGACATCTTCATTATTAAAGTTTTCGGTGGTGTAAAGCTGAACTGCCAACATATTGGACTCAGACATCGGGACGCGGTTTGTCGCGGTAAAATTACCTGGTGCCTTATTGCCCTCCTCAAAGACCACCGAAGCAGGACCAGTCACGGCAACTTGTGCGGCTTGGCCCGGCTGCAAATATTGATTAGCAAATGAGGAACCGTTATTGTTGGTGCCATTAGTATAATCCACAATTACGTAGGCTCCGTGGTCTGCAATAGTTGGGTCATAAACATAGTAATACTGCAAGTTCAGATTGTTGGATCCTGGGTTGCTAAATACACTTGACACATCTACTGCACTCTGATAGGGATTACCAAACATCACAAAATCTCCATTGTTCGCAGTTGGAAAATCCTGTGTTTGATTGCCCGTATATAACAAACCATTGGCCCGAAGTACTGTTTCTCCAGCTGAAAAGTTGTTGGTAAGGTCTATAGTTCTATCACCACGAACAAAAAGTAAATAGGGAGTTCCAGCTTCTAGAATACTAACGTTGGTATTGGTGATTTGCTGAAACTGTTGGTCATCAACGTTCACTGTAAACATTGAAGGATTTCCAGTATCCGTACCATCAAAACCGTTCTGTTGGTCAATCGTGCTTCCAGTTATATGGGTTCCAAAACCTAGAAACGGATTATCGCTGTTGCTTTCTGCTCCTTCTTGCCAATTATCATGAATTGAAGTAGTTGTGGTCACAGCACTACTTACCATCCTGTATGATCGGTTGAAACTCATATATTGATGTATGGTTGCATTCCCAGTTATGTTTGATGTTCCAGAAACTAATCCAAGCTCTCCGCAACCTGTTGCATTGCTCATGAATATTAGATGTCCATAATTGGCAATATCACCATATAAATTTAGAATGTTATGAATTTCCAAAGTAGCCCCTGCTTGAATGGTTAAGTTGTTAACGTCAGTATTCGCTGTAAAACTGGCATTGCCATTAATTACCAAAATATTATCTACCGAAGTAGTGATACCACTTGGATCTTCAGGTGTCCATATTCCATTCTCATAAGTATACCCGGAATATACTGAAATATCAATATCATCCAGAAAAAGAGAATACTGGTCGGAATCAGAATAAGCCTGAAATCCAAAGTAGTAAACATCTGTTGTTGACGGAGAGAAGATTACAGTATTTGAAGTTGCAATTCCACTGGTGATACTCGGATGATTGGCAAGAACGTTTGTCATATTTGTCGATAATGGAGAGGTTCCGTAAGCCACCCTCATTTTTTCGGTATCGCCAAATTGATTGTCATTCCCGTATTTATATGAAATTCGATAGTCGGTTCCAGCTTCAAGCTCCATTCCCTGTGTATAGAACCAAATGTTCGCGGCATCATTTAAGTTAGATGAATGACGTAAAACTTTGCTATTAAAACCATTGCCAGATTGGTCGAAGGTTTCCCAATTATTTCCAGTGCCTAAATTTTCCTGCGAGGTGCAAGCCGGAATGTTTGGAACAACAGCCGACTCAAAATCTAACAAATAAGGCAGAGTTGTTATGGCGCACTGTGTAGTGAAAGAGCCAGGTCCTACTAAATTACTGCTATTAACTGCACCACAAATGGCTTTGACATAGAAATCATATTCCAAATTAGAACTAAGCCCACTCAAGGTAACAAATGGGTTAGGAGAAACTGTTTCCGTGGTGCCTGTTACAATGGGATCAAAACCTGCAGCGCCATATATCACTTCCCATTTAGTTTCACTATTACCTGCAATCCAGCTAATGGATGCTGTGTCTTGTGTAACGTTGGTTACGGTCACCGCTGTCGGCTCAGGGCAACTAGTTGTCATATCCACACGAATCAAAAATCGGTTAGTTGCTTTACTGGCTGGAATACTTTGGTTTATTGTAAAACTATATGCCGTAATTCCAGCATCCACCAAAGTACTTGATCCTGTATAACTATCTTCCAAGTAAAAAATAGCATCTTGAAGTCCGCTAACATTCATCTTCAAAACGTAACTTGTAGATTGGTATCCACTGGAATACATATTAAAAACTTCACCTACCTGGGGCATTTCTCGGCTTTCATAACTAAGTACAGTTCCATTATGGTTGACTCCAAGGTTCTCAAAGAAATTCATGGGTTTAACAGCATCTGCTGGGGTAAGCGCATTATCGTTGCCTATGGCAAAATGGATTCCGAAGCTATCATGCACAGGCCCACCATTGTTATAGTTTTGGGTGGTATACAATTGTACCGTCAACATATCAATTGCAACCATTGCACCGGAACTCTTTGAAAGATGACGATTCAAATTATTGTTATTATTGACTATTGCGGAATTACAAGTTGATACTGTGATGCCAGTTGTGCTTTCGCCAAAAAGGAAATTATCACCAGTTGAAACGGAGGCGTGTCCGTGCCAAGAAAAAACTAATACAAAAAGAGTCAAAAGAGAAAAAGTAACTTTATTCATAGTCCATATATTTTGGTTATATAATGAGTCGATTTTATTTTGTTGGCTTGCTATTGGCCCTGTGTTTTTTTCTAAATTAGCGAAAGGCAAAAAAAACACGGAAGAGCCAAAGATAGTAGATATTCATATCCGTATTTGAAAATATTTTAAATTCCGAAGCAAGATAGTGTTTTCTCCTTTACAGAGTTATGAATATTATTTTTATTAAAAAATCTCGATAAGATTAGGATATTCTCCACTCCTAATATTTTTTCCTATAAGCCTTCCTCCTTTTCCTTCTGCCCGGTTATCATCAAATATGCCTTTAAAAAGCCATCAATCTCACCATCCAAAATGGCGTCGGTGTTTCCAGTTTCGTGACCTGTTCTCACGTCCTTCACCAAATGATAGGGATGCAAAACATAGTTTCGTATTTGTGATCCCCATTCTATGGCCATTTTGTTCTCCTCTATTTCTGCTCGTTGTGCGAGTTGTTTACGGAGTTCGATTTCGTATAATTGTGATTTTAGCATCTTCATTGCTTTTTCCCGATTATCAAGTTGACTTCGAGTTTCACTATTGTGAATTACAATGCCAGATGGGTGGTGGGTAAGAATTGCCTTGGTTTCCACCTTGTTAACATTTTGTCCTCCTGCACCGCCACTTCGTGCAAAATCCCAGGAAATATCGGCTGGACTTATTTCAATTTCTATAGTGTCGTCCACCAAGGGGTAAACATAAACACTTGCAAAACTTGTGTGACGTTTGGCGTTACTGTCAAAGGGTGAGATTCGAACCAATCTGTGGACTCCATTTTCACTTTTTAACCATCCGAAAGCGTATTCTCCTTCAATTTCTAGTGTCACGGTTTTTATTCCCGCAACATCACCCGATTGAAAGTTGAGTTCCTTTACTTTATAGCCATGTTTTTCGGCCCACATCAAGTACATCCGCATAAGCATTTGTGCCCAATCGCAGCTTTCGGTACCTCCAGCTCCAGCTGTAATTTGAAGAACGGCACTCATGATGTCGCCTTCTTCATCCAGCATATTTCGGAATTCGAGAGCCTCTATGGCATCTTCAGCTTTTTTGAAAGCGGTTCCTAATTGTTCTTCGGTTCCCTCGCCTTCATTTAGAAATTCCAATAATATTTCAGCTTCCTCAGTAAAGGAAACAGCATCTTCATAATCGGTAACCCATTTCTTTTTGGTGCGCAGCTCCTGCATAAAGGCTTCTGCCTTTTGGGAATTGTTCCAAAAATTTGGATCAAAGGTTTTTTCTTCGTCGTTGGTAATCTCTATGCTTTTGCCTGCAATGTCAAAGATAGCGCCTCAAGGCATCTAGCCGCACCTTAAGGTCTTTGATTTGGTCTGTTGAAGTCATACTATTCTCGCCCTTCGGCTCCGCTCAGGATAAACTGAGGCGGGTATCTTTTTTATTAATAATTCAATTTTATTATTCTGAAACCAATATTCAAAACAATTCGAAAGCAAAAATACCATTAACTTCGTGAGCCGAAAGATATTTTTCAGCTAATTTTAGGGTTTTTACAGATTGGTTTTCATTTGGAACTTTAAAAACTCGATAATCTGAGGAGTTTTAAAGTTTAGTTTTTAAATATAAAGATCCTTCAACCTTTTACTACCTAATAAAATGATCATAGATTTAAGAAGTGACACAGTTACACGTCCCACTGCGGGCATGATGAAAGTAATAATGAACGCTGAAGTTGGTGATGATGTCTATAAGGAAGATCCATCAGTCAATAAGTTGGAACAGAAACTCGCCGAAATGTTTGGAATGGACAGCGCACTGTTTTTCCCCTCGGGAAGCATGGCCAACCAAGCGGCAATAAAGATGCACACCCAACCTGGCGAGCAATTGATCGCTGATAAATGGGCACATGTTTACAATTTTGAAGGTGGCGGTGCCTCCTTTAATAGTGGGGTTTCTTGTAAATTGATAGATGGCGATCGCGGAATGATTACCGCAGCGCAGGTGGAGGAAAATATCAATCCCCCAGATTTTTATCACAGTCCTTTAACCAGTTTGGTCTGTTTGGAAAATACTACCAACAAAGGCGGAGGAGCCTGTTACGATTATTCTGAAATGGAAAAAATAAGAAAGGTCTGCAATGAGCACAATTTAGGATTGCACTTAGACGGAGCCCGAATCTGGAATGCGCTGGTAGCAAGACAGCAGGATCCCAAGGATTTCGGCAAACTTTTCGACACGATTTCCGTTTGTCTCAGCAAAGGATTGGGTACTCCAATGGGAAGTGTTTTGATTGGAAGTAAGGAAATTATGAAAAAAGCGATGCGTGTCCGAAAGGTGTTAGGTGGCGGGATGCGGCAGATTGGCTTTATGGCTGCGGCAGGTATATACGCGCTCGACAACCACATTCAGCGATTGGAAGATGACCATAAAAGAGCTTCTGAAATTGCTGAAACTCTTTTAAAACAATCATATATTGAGAAAGTAGAGTCTACAGAAACAAACATTGTTATCTTTTATCTATCTAAAGGAGTATCCGAAGGAAATTTCATTAGTGCCCTACTGAAAAAGAACATTAAAATAAGTAATATGGGGCAGAGAAAACTGCGAATTGTTACTCATTTGGATTACACGGAAGAGATGCATGAGGAATTGTTGAAAATCTTGCATAAAATTTCCCCAATCCCGTAGCTGAAATTGAAAACTACCAATTTTCAAAACTGATAATGTGTAAATTGTTTATAATTTCATAAGAAATTTGAATTATAAATTTATTTCTGAAATAGGGTATTTTCTTTTGCCATTTCACCTTAAAAACTGTCCATTCCATTGTTTGAAATTCAGAGTTGGAAAAAATAAGTGCACAGATGAGCTTTAATGGAAACTAATTTTCATCTCCTTTCTAATTTAATTATTCGAATTTCCATTTAAGTTCAATTTCAATTCCATCTTCATCTTCCCTTTTTTGATTAGTTTTATCCGCGCTAAAGACAGTAAGTGATTTTGGTGATAAAACAATTAAATACTACGGACAAGTAGCTTCTACTTGTCAATTGAAAAGATGAGTATGAACGAAACAATACACTTTAAAAAGCAACGAGAACTAGGAACAATCTTGACTGATATTTTTAAATTTATCCGTCTAAATTGGAAGCCGCTCTTCACGCTCATAATAAAAATTGCAGGACCTGCTCTCCTAGTTTTGATTGGGGCATATATCTATTATATGCAAACAATTTTTGGTAATTTAGGAATATTACAAGGTTTCGAAGCATTCGACAATTTGGGCACCACTACCATCCTTTCCCTTTTTTTCCTCTTGGTTTCAGCTATTGTCTATTATTCCCTCCTGAACGGAGTGGTCCTTCACTATATAAAATCGTATATAAAAAATAATGGTGCAGTTTCAAATGAAGAAGTAACTGCAGGTGTACGCGATGATTTTTGGAAATTACTGGGCACCAGCTTTTTGGTTGGTATAATTACGGGTTTTGGAATGTTGTTTTGCGTTATTCCTGGAATATATCTGGGTGTAATACTTTCCACCTCATATTCAATAATGGTTTTTGAAAGAAGAGAGGTTACCGATACTATTAGTTATTGTTTCAACCTAATTAAAAATGAATGGTGGATAACCTTTGCCACCTTGATCGTGGTTTTTCTATTGTACTATTTTATGATGATGATCTTTCAAGTGCCACAATATATTTATTTCTTCATAAAAGGCTTCGCGATGTCGCAAGAAATATCCGCAGACCCAGCAATGATGTTCGATTGGATATACATTACCCTGACCTCCATAGCACTCATCTTTCAATATTTGATGTACACGATGATCGCACTCTGTGCAGCTTTTATCTATTTCAATCTGAATGAAAAGAAAAATTTCACAGGTACAATGGAAACCATAGATTCTATTGGAGGAAGGGATTAAACAGGAGCAAAATTCAGATACCAAATTCCAAATAACAAACAATAGTCAATTAGTAGCTTTACGGTCAATTGGCGGCACCGAAGAGACATACCACAGACAATTTTCCATTAACCATTGACGATTAAAGATTGAAAGTAACACAGGAACCCAATAGCTTAATAATCAATTAACGAATCAACAATAAACTCAGTAACTCAATAACCATACACCCAAACACCAAATGCGCCGCATCCTGATCCTTTTCCTCTCTCTTTCTTTAGGCTTATTGCCTCAGGAAGGGTTTGGGACCGTTCAGGATAGCGTGTCCACAGAAGTAAGGGAAATCAAATACGACCAGTCAACCAACTTGCATGTTCCCGAGTTTAATAAAGAGACTCTTGAAAGCCTTAAAACAGAACGCGCTTTCGATTATTCCGAAAAACAACAGGAAAACTGGTGGTTGAAGTTCAAAAGTTGGCTTTGGGAGCTTTGGCTAAAATTCTGGAACTGGCTGGTGGGCGATTATCAGGCTAATGGCTTTATCGCTTTTCTTGTCCACGCCCTACCCTACCTCATTATCTTCGGAATTTTAGCCTTCGTCGGTTGGCTTTTTTATAAACTGAATCCCGGAGCAACCTTGTTTAGATCGAAAGAAAAAGCGGAGCTATTTTTTTCTGAGGAAGAAGAATTAATCCGAAGTAAAGACATCTCGGAATTGATGGAAAAAGCACTAGGCAACAAAGATTATAGATTGGCAGTTCGTTATTACTATTTACTCATTTTACAAAGATTAACCGAATCGGAAATTATCGCCTACGAATCTGATAAAACCAACAGTGATTACATCGCTGAAATAAGCTCTGAGGCCCTCAAAGGTGCCTTTAGAAAAGTTACCAATCTTTATGATCACATATGGTACGGGAATTTTGAAGTGACGGAAGCAGATTTCTCAAAAGTAAAACCCTCCTTTTCTTCCTTAAAAGACCAAATTCCGAAACCAGTTGCGTAGATCCCAAAAAATATTGTTCTTCGGTTTCCTGCTCATGCTTGCGGGATTGGTATATCTTGAGGCCACCAAACCCCAGCCGGTCAATTGGTTCCCAAGTTATGACAAAGCGGATAAAATTCCGCTAGGCACTTTCGTGTTGCACAAACTCATGGAAGATTCCTTTGATGGCAATTTTGAAGAAACCGCCCTCCCTCCTTTTGAGTTCCTACAACAGCACCAACTCTCTGGCAATTATCTTTTTATAAATGACGCAATAGATTTCGACAAAAACGAGTTAGATTCCTTGTTTAATTGGGCCTCCAAAGGAAACAACGTTTTTATCGCAGCAAATTATTTTGGAGACAAATTGCTGGACACACTCAAATTGGAAATGGAAATTGATGTAAGTGTTTCCAGAATAAATACGGAACCCTTAGTGAAATTGGTCAACCCCTCCCTTTCTTCTGAAGAGACATTTCATATTGAAAGAAATCTGCCCGTGCGTTATTTTTCTAAGATCGACACGCTTTCACAAACGGTTTTAGGTGTGGGCGGGGTTTATGACAACTCCTCGGAAATCAAAACACCTCGCATTAATTTCATCAAGGTTCAAATGGGAAGTGGAAGTATTTTTCTTCATTCCCAACCTGAGGTATTTTCAAATTTCTTTCTTTTAGCAGGAGAAAACGCCGAATATACTACCAATTTATTATCATATCTCAACAATGAAAAGACCGTTTATTGGGACAATTATTACAAATCCGGGAAACACGTTGATATCTCGCCGTTACGCGTTTTACTGAACAACAAGTATTTTAAATGGGCCTATTATTTCGTGTTGATTGGAATACTACTTTTTATAATTTTTGAAGGAAAACGCAAACAGCGGAGCATTCCCATTGTAAAGCCCCTAGCCAATAAAACATACGAATATACTAAGACCATCGCGGGCATGTATTTGGACAAAAAACAATACCACATCATTGCCCAAAAACAAATTACGCTTTTTCTAGAATACATTCGCACCAAACTACGTCTGCCCACGGAAAGCTTTAATCAGCGTTTTTACAAAGCTGTTGCGGAACGCAGTGGAAATAGCTTAGAGGATACTTTAGCTCTTTTTACTTTAATCGAAAAAATAAAGTCTCAAAATGACACTGGAAAAGAGGAATTGATGAAATTGTACCAGAAAATCAATACATTTAAAAAAGACAGATGACGAAAGGCCCCTGACAGATGAACAACCCCTGTCATCCGCCATCAGTCTTCATACACCAAAAAGCAAAATAATCAATTGCAGTAATATATATAGCTAAAACAAAAACCAATGGAAACTCCAGAAGAATACAATAACGATTTACATTTTGACAACCGCATTCCGCTGGATGAACTAAAACGGGCGGTGGAAAATATAAAAGCACAGCTCTCAAAAATAATCATTGGGCAGGAGGATTTTATCGACCTGCTCCTAGTAGGACTTTTGGCCAATGGACATGTTTTGATTGAAGGAGTGCCTGGAATAGCTAAGACCATTACAGCAAAGCTATTCGCAAAAACCTTGAAAACCGATTTCAGTCGTATTCAGTTCACTCCCGATTTAATGCCGAGCGATGTGCTGGGAACTTCGATCTTGAATATGAAAACATCTGAATTTGAGTTCAGAAAAGGTCCCATCTTTTCAAACGTAATCCTGATCGATGAAATCAATCGTGCTCCTGCAAAGACGCAGGCTGCACTTTTTGAGGTAATGGAAGAAAGACAAATAACCATGGATGGGGTTTGCCACAAAATGGAGTATCCTTTTTTCGTCTTAGCAACACAAAATCCCGTGGAACAGGAAGGCACGTATGCCCTACCGGAGGCGCAGTTAGATCGTTTTCTTTTTAAGATAAAAGTAGGCTATCCAAATTTAAAGGAGGAAATTCTAATCCTCAAAACCCATCATTCAAGAAAGCAGGTTATTCCTGAAAACGCCATTGAAGCTGTGATAAGTCCAGAATCCTTAAAAACCTTTCGCTCGCAAGTTCAAGATATTATGATAGAGGATAAAATCTTTGGCTATATCGCCCAACTAGTGGACAAGACCCGGAACCATCCTCATTTATTTTTGGGAGGATCGCCACGGGCCTCGTTAGCGATAATGAATGCTTCAAAGGCATTTGCGGCAATCAACGGAAGGGATTTCGTCACTCCTGAAGATGTAAAAAAGACGTTGGTGCCCGTGCTTGGCCATCGACTTATTCTTTCCCCAGAACGCGAAATGGAAGGTATGACGCCAGAAACCGTGATTGATATTATTTCACAAGCCATCGAAATCCCGAGATAAGGGAAATGATTTACGATATACGATTGAAGATTGACGATTTAACAATTCCAAAAAACAAATCCCAAATCTGTCCACCGAAGGAGGATTAACGAATTCCAAATTAACCAATCCCGAATCCCAAATACTAATATGTTTCTAAAATCCTTTTATTTAACACAGCGATTCTTTTCCGTCTTGGCGGGAATATCGGTGTGTTTCTTGTTTTCATATTGGTGGCAATGGCTCTTCGGCATTGTATGGATTTTAGTTTTAGTTTTGGCTGTTTTCGTTCTTATAGAATTGCGTATGATCTATACCAAAAATGGATTGGTAGGAGAACGGATTCTGCCCGAAAAATTTTCCAATAGCGATCTCAATTCGGTTTCAATTTTAATGCAAAATCAATACTCCTTTAAAATAAATGTTGGAATCATTGACGAGCTCCCCGTACAGTTTCAGAAACGGGATTTTCTTAAAAACCTTTCCATTCTAGGGAAGAATAAAAGCACGTTTACCTACGAAGTGCGACCGATAGCCCGTGGAGAATACATTTTTGGAAACCTAAACTGCTATGTTTCCTCTTTGATTGGTTTGGTGCGGAGGCGATATACTTTCAACAACGAACAGATGGTCAAAGTGTATCCGTCGTTTATTCAAATGAAAAGATTTGATTTCTTGTCTATCGACAATCGTCTTTCACATAGCGGCCTTCGGAAGATTCGCAGAATTGGGCACACTATGGAATTTGAACAGATAAAGGAATACGTCATTGGCGACGACGTACGCACCGTAAACTGGAAAGCCACTGGCAAAAATGCCCGTTTGATGGTAAACCAGTATCAGGATGAAAAAATGCAACCTGTTTATTCTATCATAGACACAAGCAGAGTGATGAAAATGCCATTCAATGGTTTGAGTCTATTGGATTACGCCATCAACAGCGCCTTAGCCTTTTCAAACATTGCGCTGAAAAAAAATGATAAAGTAGGATTGGTTGATTTCTCAAATAAACCGGGTAATTTTCTTCCTGCACAGGCTAAAAAGACCTATTTGAATTCTATTCTCGAAGCACTTTACAATATAGACACCAAATTCTTAGATGCGGATTACAGCGTTCTACAGGCCCTGGCAAAAAGACGAATCAACCAGCGTAGTCTTCTAATGCTCTATACCAATTTTGAGCACATTTCAGCCCTTCACAGACAGCTTCCATACTTACAGGCAATTTCGAAAAAACACGTGTTGGTGGTTATCTTTTTTGAGAATACGGAATTAAAGGACTTGAGTAATACTGAAGCTAAAACCATTCCTGAGATTGTGGATCAAACTATCGCGCAACAGTTTGAGCTCGATAAAAAATTAATGGTGCGCGAACTTCAACAGCGAGCCATTCAAACCGTTCTGACTTCACCACAAGACCTTACTGTGAATACCATAAATAAATATTTAGAAATAAAAGCAAGAGGATTGTTGTAAACCATTTTACAGCCAAATCGGCGGGAATCCTTATAAACGGAAGGTGATTTGGTTGATTCTTGTTACGAAGAACAGAGAGTTTCTCTTCTTTTTCAATATGCTTTGCGCCCTCTGCGCCTCTGCGGTGGAGATTATACCAAAGATTACAGCGATTGAATTGATAAAACGAATCATAAATCCAATTTGAGGTTGAACAATAGCTAATCCCAATACAAACAATATATTTGTATAAATAATAGTTACAATGACAATCACTCAACTTAAATACGTTTTGGCCGTTGCCGAACACCAAAACTTTACGAAGGCTGCGGAAAAGACTTTTGTTACACAGCCTACATTAAGCATGCAAATACAAAAACTGGAGCAGGAACTCGACATCCTGATTTTTGATCGCGGAAAAAAGCCTATTGAACTTACTGCAGTAGGCAAAAAGATCGTGGAACAAGCACGTAGCATTGTCAATGAATCAGAGCGAATGCTAGATGTAGTGGACCAAGAAAAAGGATATATAGGAGGCACTTTTAAACTGGGGATTATTCCAACAATCATGCCCACACTCCTACCTATGTTCCTCAAAACATTCTCCAACCGATATCCCAAAGTTCAGTTGAAAATTGAAGAGCTGAACACCGACGAGATAATCACTCAAATAAATGAAGGATATTTAGATGCTGCCATCGCTGCCACTCCTTTAGAGCAGGAAAAAATTGCGGAGCGTCCCTTATATTATGAGCCATTCGTAGGCTATATTCCAGAAAACCATCGTTTGCATTCCAAGGAAAAGTTAGAGACTGGAGATTTAGATATCCACGATATATTATTGCTTGAGGATGGCCATTGTTTTAGGGATGGGATAATCAATCTTTGTAAAGCCTCAAAAAATACTTCTAACGAAAGATTCCAATTGCAGAGTGGTAGTTTTGAGACCTTGATAAAACTCTCTGACGAAGGTATGGGAATGACGCTCCTACCCTATTTGCACACCTTGGATATTGCTTCTGCAAAAAGAAAAAACCTAAAATATTTCAAGGATCCTTCCCCAGCAAGGGAGGTAAGCCTCATCTACAGTAAAAGTGAACTTAAAATGCAAATCACTAATGCGCTTTATGATATTATTTCTGGTGTAATACGAGGAGCCATCGTTTTTCATGACGTTAAAATCATAAGTCCACGAAAAAAGTAGTAGAAATAAAGTAAGAAGTGAGGTAGGTATCAGTTGTGAGGTAGTCACACCATCCTGAATCTAGTGTCTTGTTTCAAATAATTCTTTTCCACTTCTCCGTTTACAATTTTCCTGTCTGTCTAGTCCTAAAAAAAGAGACTGTCGTATTTTTACAACAGTCTCCCTTTCAACAATTTTTAAATCTAAATGGATATCGTTTTAACAATTCAAAAGTGACATTACATCGCCCCCCATTCTTTTAACGATTTTGTATTTAGGGCCACATAGTCTTCATTTCCCTTTTCTTTTGCGAGTTTCAGAGATTCCTTTGCAGCTGCAATAGCTCCCTTTTTATCACCCGCTTTTGCATAAATCAGGGACTTTTGGCGCAGTTGATAAAAAGCTGGTTTTTTATTCATCTCCATTGCCTTGTCAATCCATTCCTTTGCTTGATTTATGTCCTTATTGGCTTCAAAGTAATAAACGGCCGCCCCATAATAATCTCCTGCAGTAGGTCCATTCATGATACGATCTATACTCGCCGCCATAATTTTGTCTGTTGAGAAACTTATTGGAATTCCTACATAAGTTTTATCCCATAAAATCCCCAAAGTAGCTGAGTCATTTTTCAGATCATCGAAAGTAATGGTGAAGGTTTCTACTTCCATAGTCACAGGCTGAGCAGGTACATTAATTTTTGCCGCTACCTTTGAATCATCCCATTTTTCTGGTTCTCCCCAATTGTTAGCGTCGGAATAGAAATAAACATCCCAATTTGACGCTCCTGGTTTCGTGAATACAGCATAAGTTCCAGCTTTCAGCATTGTTTTTCCAATTTCAACATCATCGCTAAATGTAATTTTAGTATTGGCGTTTGCTCCAGTTCTCCAAACTTTATCATAAGGAACCAAGTTTCCATAAATCGCCCTTCCTTTCATCGAAGGTCTTGAATATTCTAACGTGACATCTGTTAGTCCCACTTTTTGTTCAATTTTTTGTAAGGGACTCGCTTGTGGAGTTTTTATTTGTGCTTGAAGACCAAAAGTCAAACTTAAGGCGGAAAAAAGCATAATTATTTTTTTCATTTTTTAATGTTTTAAGAGGTTTTATATCGGTTACGAAGTTACTCTTTGGGAAATTCTAAATCGTTAATTATATCTTAAAAAGAGCAGGTATCCTATTTCAAGCCAAAAAGTTGAAGCAAGAAACAATGTAAATTTCAATTAAAATTGTTAAATTTTTGTTCAAACATCCGAGGGTATCTTGAAACAAACTATCTTTATTGAAAATCAAACACATGATAAGAACTTTACAAAAATGGTTCCGAGCAACCGGAGACAAAAAAACAACAGAAATTCATGCTTATAGGCTACTTAGGATGAACAGAAAACTTTCCCTGAAACAAAACAAATAGAGGGTTTTTATGGCTGTTCATTCCCTGCGAACAAAGCAGGATTTACCTATTTCATTGGGCGAAGCTTGGACTTTTTTCTCCAATCCAAATAACCTCAAATTAATTACACCCGATTATATGGAATTCCATATTCAATCGGGAGCAAATCGTTCTATGTATGCTGGACAAATTATTGAGTACATTGTAACCCCTCTATTCGGCATAAAAACCAAATGGGTTACCGAGATTACTCATATCGTGTACCAAAAATATTTTGTAGATGAACAACGACTTGGTCCTTACTCCCTTTGGCATCACAAACATTTCTTCAATGAAATTGAAGATGGTGTAGAAATGGAAGATTTGTTACATTATAAATTGCCTTATGGATTCCTTGGACAATTTTTTCACCCCATTTTGGTCAAACCGAAACTTAACGAAATCTTTGAATATCGAAAAAATAAACTGATTGAAATCTTTGGAACGCTCTAAAAATGAACACTTGGTCTCGCCAGAAAGAGTAACTGTATTTTGGTTTAGAAGAGATTTGAGACTGGAAGACAATAAAGGATTTCACAAAGCTCTTCAAGGAAAATTGCCTGTACTTCCAATTTTTATATTCGATACGGAAATTCTAAATGAACTTCCCAAGGACGATGCTCGGGTTACTTTTATCTTTCACCATCTCACAAATATAAAGAAGGAACTCGAAAACTACGGTAGTAGCTTGGCAATTTATCACGGTAAACCCGAAGTTATTTTTGAAAATATTATTGCTGAATACAACGTAAATAGTGTAATCTGCAATCGCGACTACGAACCTTATGCACGCTTAAGGGATGAAAATATTGAAAAGCTTCTTTCTTCGAAAAACATTGGCTTCTCCAGTTATAAGGATCACGTGATTTTTGAAGAAAATGAAGTCGTAAAAAACGATGGCAATCCATATATAGTATATACACCTTATATGAAGACGTGGAAACACAAATTCGAAAAAGAAAAAGACAGCAAAACATACTCGGTAAAATCATTATTGGGCAATTTATATCAAAGTTCACAATCTCCTAATTTAACGTTGGAACAGGTGGGATTTAAATCATCCAAAATCAAAGTTTCGGGATATGACATAAGTCCAAATCTAATTCACGATTACGGGACAAAACGAGAATTTCCATCACATGATGCCACCTCGCATTTGGGACCTCATTTGCGTTTCGGAACCGTAAGTATCCGTAGAATCATTGAAAAAGCCACTTCAGAAAAGAAGGAAACCTTCTGGCAAGAACTTATTTGGAGGGAATTTTTTATGCAAATATTGTGGCACTTCCCTGAAACTGTAAGTAATGCATTCAAAAAGAAATACGACCGAATTGAATGGCGAAATAATGAAACAGAGTTCACAAAATGGAAGGAAGGTCAAACTGGATATCCTTTGGTCGATGCTGGAATGCGTCAACTCAACCAAACTGGTTATATGCACAATCGAATAAGGATGTTGGTTGCCAGTTTTTTATGCAAGCATCTATTAATTGATTGGCGCTGGGGTGAAGCTTATTTCGCAGAAAAGTTATTGGATTACGAAATGGCAAGTAATGTGGGGAATTGGCAATGGGCGGCTGGAAGTGGTGTTGATGCAGCCCCATATTTCAGGATTTTTAATCCAAGTACACAACTCGAGAAATTTGATAAAGATCACAACTATATAAAAAAGTGGATTCCAGAATTGGGTACCGAACATTATCCTAGCCAAATAATAGACCACAAGGTAGCGCGGGAACGATGCCTTAAAGTATACAAAAATGCATTGTCTTCAGATTAATTTTTTCTGAACAAAAGTGTGTGTTAAAAAAAATCTAAATGGGGCATTATTTTATGCAATCCCATACGATTTTACTACTCTTGTATGTTAATGTAATCAAACCCAATATTTATGAAGAAGATCATATTTCTTGTCTTTCCATTATTATTTTTCACTACGGGGTTAATAGCGCAGGATTCTATCCAAATCCATAAAAATACCCTAAACGACCAGATGACCAATGCATTCGAAAAAAGCAACAGTTATCAAGATTACAAGGTTGTCAAAAAATCACAACTCGCGACATTAAAACGAAATATATTAGATTCAGTATCTGCATTGGATAAAAAAATTGTTGTTCAGCAAAGTGAATTGGAAGCCCGAAAAAACAAGATTGATTCATTAAGCAAAACTTTGGCATTAGTTCAAGAAAATCTAATTGAATCAAGGGAAAAAGAAGATGGCATTAAAGTATTCGGGATTCTGACATCTAAGGCTACTTACAATTCCATCATGTGGGGGATTGTCATCATTTTGCTTCTTTTCGGAGGATTTCTTTTTTACAGATTTCTAAACAGTCATAAAATCACTAATACCGCACAACTGAAAATTGCGGAAATGGAGATAGAATTGGAGGACAATCGTCGAAACAGTTTAGAGCGCGAGCAAAAACTCCGTAGAAAACTTCAGGACGAAATCAATAGAAACCGAAAAGTATAAAACTTAAACGTCTAGAATGAGATCAGGCCAGAGTAGAATGTAGAAAATATAATATTTAGTCGCTCTGCTCTTGAAAATAGAAACAATATAAAGTTCTGGTTATTGCTGCCCAGATTCCTGCTTCTTAAAGATAATGACAAGCAAACTATTACTTTTCATTTCAATGATTACAAAAACGCCTAAGAGTCTGTCCTGGTGATTTTTGCACCGATTGCTTGAAGTCTTTCTACAATGTTTTCATACCCCCTATCTATTTGTTCTATATTGTGGATAGTACTGAGTCCCTGAGCAGAAAGGGCTGCAATTAATAATGAAATCCCTGCACGAATATCGGGAGAAACCATAGTAGTCGCTCTCAAATTTGATTGGAAATTATGGCCTATAACGGTAGCCCTATGTGGATCGCAAAGAATTATCTTGGCTCCCATATCAATTAATTTATCTACAAAGAACAAACGGCTTTCAAACATTTTTTGATGGATTAACACGCTTCCTTTGGCTTGGGTACAGACTACTAAAACAATGCTCAATAAATCAGGTGTAAATCCAGGCCAAGGTGCATCTGCAACTGTTAGGATAGAACCGTCAATATACCCTTGTATTTCATATTCTTTTTGAGCCGGGATATAAATATCATCGTTTTTTTTATGGAGGGTGATGCCAAGTTTTCTAAATGTTTCGGGTATAAGTCCGAGATTCTCCCAACTCACATCTTTAATCGTCAATTCACTGCGGGTCATTGCAGCTAAACCAATCCAGCTACCTATCTCTACCATGTCAGGTAAAATACGATGAGTACAACCCCTAAGTTCCTGAACTCCTTCAATAACCAAAAGGTTTGACCCCACTCCTTTAATATCAGCTCCCATGCTGTTGAGCATTTTACAAAGCTGCTGAATATACGGTTCGCAGGCGGCATTATAGATAGTGGTAGTTCCTTTAGCCAAAACGGCTGCCATAATAATATTAGCAGTTCCTGTTACTGAAGCTTGGTCTAGAAGCATATAGGCTCCTTTTAAACCTTCTGGAGCTTCCACTCCATAAAATCTTTCTTCTTTATTATATCGAAATTTCGCGCCAAGATTTATGAAACCTTGAAAATGGGTGTCGAGTCTTCTCCTTCCAATTTTATCGCCACCTGGTCGTGGAATATAGCCTTTCCCATATCGTGCCAACAATGGACCTACAATCATTATGGAACCTCGTAAGGAGCTGCCCTCTACCTTGAATAGCTCCGATTCGAGGTATTCTAAATTAAGATCGTCAGCAGTAAAAGCGAACTTCCCTTTTCCTAGTTTTTGGATCTTTACGCCCAAATTTTCGAGTATCATTATAAGTTTGTTGACATCGAGAATATCTGGAATATTCTCAATCACAACCCTCTCTGAGGTCAATAATACGGCGCAAAGAATTTGGAGAGCTTCATTTTTAGCTCCTTGGGGTATAATTTCGCCTTTTAGGCTATGTCCCCCTTCAATTTGAAAAGTTCCCATAAATATTGATTGTAGTCTTAGTAACGTTTACGGCTGCGGTTATTGCTGGATTTATGGTTCTTCTTCCCAGAAGGAGTCGTAACAAAGCGTTTTTTACTTTTCATTAGATCTGTGGCATCGCTCAAATCCTCATCAGCATTTTTAAGATTTATTTTTCCACCTGAGAGCTCAAAAAGATGTTCAAAAATAACATCATCTTCCACAGTGTCCTTATTCCAATTAAGGAAACTTTTTTTCATGTGATTAGCTATAGTCAAAATAAGACCATCCTTTTTGTCCCCATCCTCCCAACTATTGGCCACGTCAATCATTCGTTTAATGTTATTTCCATAAAAACGATATTTTGGATGATTTTGCGGATACTGCAAAGGGTCTGGACGTTCGGCGAGTTCTTCTTTTGTGGGCATTGGATAAGGAGAGTCCACATCAAGTTTGAAATCTGAAATAATGAACAATTGATCCCAAAGCATGGGTTGGAAGTCAGGCACATCGCGCAAATGCGGGTTTAGGTTTCCCATTACCGCAATAATGCTCTTGGCAGTTTTGTTTCGCTCCTCTCTTTCTTCTAAGGCAATAGCGTAATTCACCATTTTTTGTATATGGCGACCATATTCAGGAATAATCAGGTGTGGGCGCTCAGTATTATATTCTATTTGTCCTACTTCTTTTGTCAAAATGTTATAGATATTGGGAGAGTTTAAATTATTTGGAAAAGGTAAGATTTCCTTTCGGATGCAAAATACTAAAATTATAGAGAAATTATGCCTTCAATGTTTGAAACTTCAAGATATTTATTTATCACTTGATCTGGCGAATCCATTGTCGCTCTTATTGAAACACTTGTGTAGGTGCCTTTCATAGAATCACGAGTATTAATCTCGGCATCCAGACCATCAAAAGCTGCGCGAATCTCCGCGATTTTCTCAAGCGCTGCGGGAACAATGAATTTGAAGAGATACGGCGACGGCCAAGAGGTGTCTTCCTCCAGTTGTTTTCTTAAACGTTCATAAAATTCTTCAATGTTCTTGTCCTGTTCCATCAATAGTATTGGCTTTGTGATTACAAATATACACTTTCACCATCAATTTTAATTTACTTACTTTGTAGAAATTTCATTCCCGTCCAATAATTTGGATCATTTCAAAACTTATTCACGTATAGAATCCATATTTCAAAAGGAATAAGGTATTAAAATGAAACGTCGTATTTCGAATGGCAGCAGCAGCGTTAGGGCATTGAATTGACATCCGAAATTTAGTAATGGAATGCACTTCAAAGTTCTAGCAACTGAAATCGATAAATGCTTGAGGGGACAAGAATATGCAAAATTTAAACTTTTGGAAACAAAAAGAATTGTAATTACTGGCGGTCCAGGATCAGGAAAGACAGCATTGATCAAGTTTTTGGAAAAGAAAAGCCATGCTGTTATGCACGAAATTTCCCGTGACATCATCCTTGAAGCACAAAAACTGGGCATTGACCAATTGTTTTTGGAAAATCCCATCCTCTTCAGTGAAAAGTTATTGGAAGGAAGAATAAAGCAATTTCGACAAGGTAACGAATGTACTTCTTCAATTCTATTTTACGACCGCGGGATTCCCGATGTTACGGCCTATATGGATTTCATGGATATCAAATACCCAGAAAATTTTTCTAAGGCCTGTCTAGACTTTCGGTATGACGCCATTTTTGTACTTCCTCCGTGGGAAGCCATTTACGAGCAGGACAATGAACGATATGAGTCGTTTGAACAAGCCGAAAAGATTTTTCATTCCCTAAAAAACAGTTATAAAAATTATAAATACTCCGTTCATAAGGTTCCTGTAGGAACTATACAAGAACGGGTTCAGTTTATACTCGATTCCCTTAAAGACGCGTATTGAAAAAAATCGGCGACATTCTGTTTGAATATTGGGGTTATCCTTCCTTTAAACCCATGCAGGAAGAAATAATTAGCTCTGTATTAAATGGAAAAGACACAGTGGCTCTGCTACCAACTGGCGGCGGAAAATCGCTTTGTTTTCAAGTGCCAGCCTTAGCGATGGAGGGCATTTGCATTGTAGTTTCGCCCTTAGTTGCCTTGATGAGCGATCAAGTAAATGCGTTAAAGGAAAGAGGAATAAAAGCCTTGAAAATTACAGGCGGAATTTCATTTGACGAATTGAACACCGTGTTGGACAACGCGCTTTACGGAAATTATAAATTCCTTTACCTCTCGCCCGAAAGATTGCAACAGGAAGTGGTCCAAAACTATATCCGCCAGATGAAGGTCAATCTTATTGCGGTGGATGAGGCTCATTGTATTTCGCAATGGGGCAACGATTTTAGGCCAGCTTATAAAAACATTGTCGTGCTTCGGGAAATCCATCCGTTGGTTCCTATAATCGCTCTTACTGCAACAGCAACAGCGGAAGTCTTGGTAGACACCATTTCGGAACTACACTTGGAACTTCCTGCTATTTTTAAAGACTCCTTTGTTCGAAAAAACCTCTCTTATCAAGTTTTTAAGGAAGACGACAAATTATATCGAGCAGACCAATTACTCAAAAACAACCTTGGATCTGCCATAATATATGTGAGAAATCGAAAAAGCTCTGTAGAAATAAGCGAGCAGCTCAATATTTTAGGAATTTCAGCCACCCATTATCACGGGGGAATTTCAGCCAAAGAAAAGGCGCAAAAACTAAAATCGTGGCGCAATGGCGAGATTTCGACAATGGTGGCTACGAATGCTTTCGGAATGGGGATTGACCATCCCGATGTACGTTTTGTAATACATCTTCAAATACCAGAAAGTATAGAAAGCTATTTCCAAGAAGCAGGACGTGGTGGCCGCGATGGGAATTATGCTGCAGCAGTACTTCTTTATAATGAATACGACAAAATCTACGTAAAAAATCAGTTTGTGGAGTCGCTTCCAAATCCTTCTGAACTTAAAAAAATATACCGCACGCTAAATAATTACTTCCAAATACCCTACGGCGAAGGGGAATTCACGAAACATAATTTCAGTTTTTCCGAATTTTGTAAAATTTACAGTCTTAATTCACTTCTCACATACAATGCCCTAAACAGCTTGGATCGGCTCGGTATCATACAATTGTCACAAGAGTTTGGGAGGAAGTCTGTACTTCAATTTCTAGTTTCTTCAGAAAAACTACTGTCTTATTTTGAAAAGGATATGGGTTCCTCAATAATCGGAAAGACTATTCTCCGTTTGTATGGAGGGATTTTTGAAATGCCTACCTCCATTAACCTCGATTTAATAGTATCAAAAACAGGACAATCGATAGAGACGGTAATTGCTATCCTAAAAAAAATGGAACGAGACCAGGTTTTGGAAATGATGCTACAAACCACAGATGCAACGCTAACTTTTTTATTGCCTAGAGAGGATGATAAAACCATAAACGTGGTTTCCCGCGAGGTGGAGGCCTTGAACCAAAAGAAAACGGCACAGGTTAATTCTATGTTGCAGTATATTGAGAATACCAAAACTTGTCGTAGTGTTCAGCTAGTTTCTTATTTTGGTGAAACCACGGCCACCCGATGTGGCATCTGTTCTGTCTGTAATCCACGAGAAACCAAATTATCAAAGCCGGAAGCAAAGGAGATTGCCAAACAAATACTCGCTTTGTTGGAAGGAGGGGATTTAAGTTCCCGTGAAATTTCAGAAAGACTTAATTTTACAGAGGATAATATTATAAAGGTACTTCGACTTTTGATGGATGCTGAAAAAATTCAAATGACACCTAAAAACCAATTTTATTTAAAATAGAGAAAATGTCTAAAGATTTGAGAATCGTATTTATGGGAACCCCTGATTTTGCCGTTGGGGTTTTAGCAGAGATGGTAAAATCGGGAAGACACATTGTAGGTGTGATAACCGCCCCCGATAGGCCTGCGGGTCGTGGTCGAAAACTAATGGCTTCCGCTGTAAAGGAATATGCT
>JBLWTS010000011.1:0-52109 GCA_048270045.1 Aequorivita sp. | reverse complement strand
CGATTGCGGACAAGTGCATAACTTTATTCGCTTGCCTGATTCCTATCGTATTGATCTTCCGCAGTCCCATAAATTGGGTGAGCGTCCCAAAAACTGGTTCCACCGTACTCTGTCTCTTGCTCTATAAATACCGTTCTTCTTTGCTGGTTACACGGTCTGCATTACGTTCATACATTTGAATAAAATATATATATGGACTAAAACCCCCCTAGTGCGGGCATCTCGCTCGTACCTCCAATCCACTGAGCACAACCTATAAACTACGCGACACGACCACGGCTCTCGATTCCAATCTGTTACCACCTAGTTAATTCTCTTACCTCTTTTCCTGATATTCACTACTTTTGCAATCTCAAAAAGAAACAAATTGCCAAAAATAGGAAACATACAACTGCCGGAGTTCCCGCTTTTACTCGCCCCGATGGAGGATGTGAGCGATCCACCATTCCGCGCGCTGTGCAAAGAACAAGGCGCCGACGTGGTTTATACCGAGTTTATCTCTTCAGAAGGCTTGATACGCGATGCCGCCAAAAGCGTGATGAAGTTGGATATATACGAAAAAGAACGCCCAGTGGGTATTCAGATTTTTGGAGCCGTCCTAGAATCCATGTTGCGAACTGTGGAAATAGTTGAGGCAAGCGGCCCAGATATTATTGACATCAACTTTGGATGCCCAGTTAAAAAAGTGGTTTGTAAAGGCGCTGGCGCTGGAATTCTAAAAGATATAGATTTAATGGTAAGCCTTACCGGTGCTATGGTAAAGCATACCAAGCTTCCCGTAACCGTAAAAACCCGTTTGGGTTGGGATCACGATTCCATTCGAATTCTGGAAGTTGCCGAGCGATTGCAGGATGTAGGATGTAAGGCAATTTCGATACACGGTCGCACCCGCGCCCAGATGTATAAAGGGGATGCCGATTGGAAACCAATTGCTGAGGTAAAAAATAATTCCCGGATGCACATTCCTATTTTCGGAAATGGCGATGTAGACACACCCGAAAAGGCGATGGAAATGCGGGATAAATACGGCTTGGATGGTGCAATGATAGGCCGAGCCAGCATTGGCTATCCTTGGTTTTTTAAGGAAGTGAAACACTATTTTAAAACAGGGGAGCACTTACCGCCGCCTACTATGATTGAAAGGGTGGATGCCGCGAGACGCCATTTGCAAATGTCGATTGATTGGAAAGGCGAAAAATTGGGAGTTTTTGAAACCCGTCGTCATTATACTAACTATTTTAAAGGAATTCCAGATTTCAAGGAATACCGCATGAAAATGGTAACCAGCGATGACTCAGCTTCTGTTTTTAAAGCTTTTGATGAGGTTTTACAAGTGTTCGGAGATTATGAATTTGCGTAAGTTTACTGAGTCTTGATAATTTGTTTGGCTGCTAACTAAAATCCTTTCTATCTTATACCACAAATTAAAGTGATGCAGACATTAAAAATCCTTAACACCCATTATATTACTCACGACGTAAAACGATTTGTGCTCGAAAAGCCTGCGGATTTTGAATACACCCCTGGGCAATCAGCACATATATCCATAAATCTTCCCGGTTGGGAGGAACAGATTCGGGCTTTTACTTTTACCTCTCTACAACATTGGGATTTTTTGGAATTCATCATCAAGATATACGACGAACATAATGGAGTGACTTCGGAAATGGGCAAGCTCAATGCAGGTGCAGAGTTGCTACTCCACGATATTTATGGCACTATCAAGTATAAAGGTCCAGGGATATTTATTGCCGGCGGAACGGGAATTACTCCTTTTATCGCAATCTTTAGAGCCCTTGCCGAAAGTGGAAATCTGCGAAATGTGGCACTTTTGTATTCCAATAAAACTACGGAAGATATTATTTTACACGACGAATTGACGAAAATACTGGGACCGGCATATAAAAATGTGTTTACTAGAGAGGGAGTAATTGGTTTTCGTGAACGTAGAATAGATCGAAAATTTCTTATCGAGAATATCGGGGATTTCGACTTCCGGTTTTATGTATGTGGACCGAAAAAATTTACGGAAGAAATTTGTGAAGCTCTGGTAAGTCTAGGAGCAAATCCAGAGTACCTGATTGTTTGATAAGTAACAGGATAGGCCCAAAGGATTTAGATATTCCTTGATTAAGTAATCAATTTTTCCCGAACTCGACTCGCAGCGATCCACGAGGCGATAATTCCTAAAAAACTGATGGTTGCAAAAACTATAAAACCGTTTATGGGCTTTAGTTTTACTGGGTAAGGCAATGTGCTGGTGATGTTTATAAACCCGAACTTCAATTGAAGAGAAACGGCAATTATTCCAATAAAAATTCCAAGTAAGCCTCCTAAAACAGTCATTAACGTTCCCTGGAGAAAAAATATACGACGTATTTCACTTAAGGATGCTCCCATATTATGAAGCGTTTTAATATTTTTCTGCTTGTCCAAAATCATCATAATTATGGAGCCTATTACGTTGAAAAGCGCAATAATCAAAACAAGTGTGAAGATTAAGTAAACCGCAATGTTTTCCGTATTCAACATTTTGTAAAGGGCGTCGTTTTGCTGAATGCGATTTTTAATCAGAATTTCTTGTGGAAAAATCATTTCAATTTCTTTCCGAACTTCTTTTTCGGATGTTTTGGGCGTTAATTTTATTTCAATGGATGAAACTTTTGAACTGTCGAGTGAAAGGAGGTTTCTCGCGAAATCGATGTCGGTAAAAACGTATTTTCCATCCAAATCCTCATTGACTTGATAAACTCCCGACACTACTGCATTTTCTTTATTGAAAGCTTGGGTGGGATCGAGGGTGTTTATTTGTCCTGTCCCTGGTTTTGGAACGTAAATTTGCAAGAGTTCGGAATAATCTCGGACGCCCATTGAAAGTTTGCTCATGATGGAATATCCTACTACAACCTCGTGTTGGCTGGGCACAAGCCAATCGCCAAAAAAGATAATGCTGTCCAATTGGGTTACTTTTCCGTAGAGAGAATCCACTCCTTTAATATAAGCAATATGGTTTTTCCCTTTGTACTGAAGGAAAATCCGTTCCTCAATTATTTCAGAAAAGTTTTCAATGCCTTTTAAGTCCTTGAGTTGTTGTTTTTGAACTTCTGAAAACTCAATCGTTTTTCCTTTCTCAGGAAGAATTTTTAAGTCACTGTCAAAAACAGTTGTAAACTGAAGGCTAAAATCTTTCAATCCTGAAAAGCCAGAAAGAACGATGAATAATGAAAAAGCTCCAACCACCACTCCAATGGCCGCAATAATAGTAATGATATTGATGGCATTGTTGCTGCTCTTTGAGAACAGATAGCGTTTGGCGATGTAGAGCGAAAAGTTCAAGCTATGATTTTTTTCGTTTCGGAAGCAAATCAGGATTTTTTAAAGGATCTTCAGTGCCTTTCACAGCCTTATCAATCCTGTCAATATACTCCAACGAATCGTCATTATAGAAACTTAAATCCGGCATCTTCCGAAGCTGGTTTTTTGTAAGTTGCGCAATCTGATGTTTGATATTTGGCTTTATTTTGTTTAACTCACCCACGATTGTCTCGGCCTTATCGGCGGGGAAAACACTCACATAAACCTTCGCGATAGAAAGATCGGTTGTTACTGATACCTTGCTTACCGAAATTATAATTCCCATTTGGCCTGCTTCGCGGAGCATGTTTTGGAGCACGTTTGCCAGATCATTTTGTAAAACTCCGGCAATTTTCTTTTGTCTGTTACTTTCTTCCATAATGCAAAAATAGAACATTATACCATACCGATTGGTAACGGAAGCGTGAGTAAGTTGAAATTCAATGGGATTAAGTTTGTATTTTTGATGTCAGAATTAAGTTTTCATCTACTCGGAAACCAGGAAAAAATAAGTTGAATGGAAAAAATAGAACATATAGGTATTGCGGTAAAAGACATCCTAGAAGCAAATAAAATATATGAAGCCTTACTTGGAGTTGCTCCTTATAAAAATGAAAAAGTAGAAAGTGAAGGTGTGAAAACCTCTTTTTTTAAATGTGGGGAAAGTAAAATTGAATTGTTAGAAGCCACAAAACCAGATAGTCCGATTGCTAAATTTATTGAAAAACGGGGCGAAGGAATCCATCATATCGCTTTTGAGGTGGCAGATATCGAAGCTGAAATGGTTCGACTTCAAAAGGCTGGGTTTATTCTTTTAAATGAAACCCCAAAAAATGGAGCCGACAATAAGCTGGTGGCCTTTCTACACCCTAAATCCACAAACGGAGTTTTAATTGAACTTTGCCAAGAAATTGATAATTGTAACAAATAGTTTTGTGGGGCTTCCAAACTATCATATCTTTGCAATCCTTTTTTTGATCAACGCCGTAAAAGTTTTGATTAAAGGTTTGGAAGTTAATTGAAATATTGAAATCCCAACAATCGTATTCATCTCATAAATAGTATGAACTTTAAGCTAATTTCAAAGAGCATTTATTTTATGAATTTAGATTTAAACTTGACGGAAGGTTTTTGGGATGATTCGAATTTTGAAAATACATGTCCAATTAAATACTAAATATATTAAAGGGTATAATTAGATGTTTTTAAAAAATCGCTTTTTTCAAGGAAGGTTTGATAGAGAAGTAATTTGATTGGAATATAATTGTCGATCGAAGAATTTAAAAGGTCCTATAGCTCAGCTGGTTAGAGCACTTGACTCATAATCAAGGGGTCCATGGTTCGAGCCCATGTGGGACCACACTTGTCGATATAAAAGGAAGATTTTGTATTAATATTGTAAAAAGTCCATCTTATCGGTAATAAAAACAGATATTTTTCATAGATGGTTCATTTAATTATTTGAGATTAGATTTTTTTTGTTAATTTAGCCGCTTATTGTGGTCGTAAATCACTAACAACCAGAAATGATATTATTTATTTATAATTTTATACTTCTTGGAATTCAGGGTCCATCAGGATCTGGAGGACCGCCACCACCGCGCCCGGGGCATGTTGTGAATGCGCCACAATTGCCAATAGATGAAAATATTTGGATTCTAATTGCTGTTGGATTACTTTTTGGTGTTTATATGATTTATAAAAGAAATCGGGCTACAAATAAGGTTTCATAAGATTCTTTATATATTTTCCAATAATATCAAATTCCAAATTTACTTTATCTCCTATTTTTATTTTCTTAAAATTTGTATTTTCGTAGGTATACGGGATAATGGCAACGCTGAAAACGCCTTGTTTTGAGTTTACAACGGTCAAGCTTACCCCATTTACAGTTATTGAACCTTTTTCTACGGTACTAAAATCTGTATTAGAATATTCAAAAGTATATACCCAACTTCCATTGGCGTCCTGAATATTATGACAAGTCGCAATACCATCTACATGACCTTGGACCATATGTCCGTCGAGTCTATCCCCCAGCTTCATAGCTCGTTCTAGGTTTATGGAAGACCCTTTTTTCAAGTATTTCAAATTCGTCTTTTCCAAGGTTTCCTTTATTGCTGTAACTATATAAGATTCATCCTTGATTTTCACAACTGTCAAACATACGCCGTTGTGAGAAACACTCTGGTCTATTTTAAGTTCTTGTGCCATTAGATTCCTAATTTCTAAATGAAGATTCTCACCCTCTTTGGTAAGTTGGGTTATTTCGCCAACGGATTCAATAATTCCTGTAAACATCGCTGCATTTAATTACATTTGCACAGCAAAAGTAACAATTAAAAAACCCAAACATGAGTAGGGAAGACAAAATAGTTGTGGGTATTTCCATAGGTGATATCAATGGAATTGGCAGCGAGGTAATTTTAAAAACCTTTGAAGATATGCGAATGCTGGAGTTTTGTACTCCTGTTATTTTTGCCTCAGTTAAATTGATGTCTTTTTATAAAAAGCATTTTGGTGTCGATATCAACTTTCACGGAATTGACAAACTCGAAGATATTGTTCCAAAGCGAATAAACGTTCTAAACGTATGGAAAGAACAGGTGGACGTAGATTTTGGTGAAGAGAACAAAACAGGTGGGGATTATGCTATAAAATCCTTAAAAGAAGCAGTCTTGGCCCTAAAAGAGAAGAAAATTGATGTTCTTGTTACAGCGCCTATCAATAAATCGAACATCCAATCTGAAAGCTTTAACTTTCCAGGACACACTGATTATTTAGCAAATGAGCTCACAGGAGACAGTTTGATGCTCATGGTTTCCGAAAGTTTTCGCGTAGGGCTCTTAACCGATCATGTAGCTGTAAAAGATGTTGTTAGCAATATTACACGTGAGCGTATTGACAAAAAAATAAGTACTATTTATCATTCTTTGGTAACGGATTTTGGAATTGAGAAGCCCAAGATTGCTGTTTTAGGAATCAATCCTCATGCGGGTGATAACGGTGTAATTGGCTCAGAAGATGATGCTATCTTACGTCCTGCGTTGGACAATATCCGAAATAATGGTAAATTAGTCTTTGGTCCTTATGCAGCTGATAGCTTTTTCGGATCTGGAAATTATAAAAATTTCGATGCTATTATTGCTTCCTATCATGATCAAGGATTGATACCTTTTAAAACCTTATCTTTTGGAAAGGGCGTTAATTATACCGCGGGGCTAAATCGTATTCGAACCTCTCCTGACCACGGTACGGCCTTTGATTTAGCAGGAAAAAACGAAGCCAATTTTGAATCATTTCGCGAAGCAGTATTCAGTGCCATTTCCATATTTGAAAAACGAGAGCAGTATAAGGAACTGTCAAAAAACCCCCTTCAATTAAACCGAAAAAGAGCATATCCAAAAAAGAAATCGTAAAACTAATTTACTATTAAATAATTTATTTATCTTTGCGCCCGCCTTATCCGTATGGATAGGGTTGCAAAGAGGTGTGAAAATGAAGGATTTGAAAGAATTTACTATCCCTTTTAAGGGACTGAAATTAGGAAAACACCAGTTTGATTTTGAATTAAACAACGCGTTCTTTGAGCATTTTGAGTATGACGAATTTAATGAAACCAACATTAAACTCAATGTACTGCTGGAGAAAATGAGCACGCTTATGGAGTTTACATTGACTTTTGAAGGAACTGTAAATGTAGCTTGTGATTTGACCAATGAGCCATATGATCAACCAATTTTTGGAACGTATCAATTTCTGGTAAAGTTTGGAGATGAAGAGAATGATGAAAATGAAGATTTACTCATTCTGCCACATGGAAGTTATGAAGTAAACATACAGCAATACATATATGAATCCATTGTTTTGGCAATGCCCTTGCGTCGGATTCATCCTGGGATAAAAGATGGGACATTAAAAAGCGACATACTTGATAAACTTGAAGAATTGAGTCCAGAGGCCTCCCATGAACAAGAAGGCAACGACGAAAATACCGATCCCAGATGGGATTCATTAAAAAAACTATTAACGGATAAATAAAAAATAGCAATGGCACATCCTAAGAGAAAAATCTCGAAAACAAGAAGGGATAAAAGAAGAACCCACTACAAAGCTACAGCTCCTACACTTGCAATAGACCCAACCACTGGAGAATCACATCTTTTCCACAGGGCGCATTGGCATGAGGGCAAAATGTACTACCGAGGTCAAATCGTAATTGATGCAACCGAGGAAGTAGAAGCCTAATTATTTCTAATATTTATGAAAAATGCTCCCAACTGAACTAAGTGGGGGCTTTTTTGTTTTTTTAACTTTGCACAAAGCGAAATTGAACTCAATTAGTAGCGGGGTTAAAGTAAAATTTAGTAATTTCATCCCTTTTAAAACATTTTAAACTCTTTTTGTGAATTTTAATTCAGCTTATGAATAACATCACGGCAGCTATTACCGCTGTGGGTGGATATGTGCCGGACTTTGTTCTTACCAACGATATTCTGGCAACCATGGTTGATACCAACGATGAATGGATCACCACTCGCACAGGAATTAAAGAACGGAGAATCTTGAAGGATAAGGACAAAGGCACCTCCTATCTTGCGATTCAAGCCGCCAAGGACCTTTTGAAAAAAAGCAATACTAATCCTGCAGATATTGATATGGTCATTATGGCAACCGCCACCCCCGATATGCCCGTGGCGGCAACTGGAGTTTATGTGGCTACACAAATAGGTGCCGTAAATGCATTTTCTTTCGATTTGGTAGCGGCGTGTTCCAGTTTCCTGTTTGGAATATCAACAGCTGCACGATATATCGAATCTGGGAAATATAAAAAGGTATTACTTATTGGCGCCGACAAAATGTCGTCTATTATAGATTATACAGACAGAACCACATGCATTATCTTTGGAGATGGTGCTGGCGCTGCCCTTTTTGAGCCCAATTTGGATGGCTTCGGAGTAAAGGATGAATACTTAAGGACAGACGGGGTAGGTAGACCATTTTTAAAGATTGACGCTGGAGGTTCATTACTTCCGGCATCACATGAAACTATTGAAAACAGACAACATTTTGTTTTTCAGGAAGGAAAAACTGTATTTAAATTTGCCGTGTCGAACATGGCTGATGTCTGTGAAAAGGTTATGTTGCGAAACAATATGACAGGAGATGATATCAATTGGCTCGTGCCGCATCAGGCGAATAAACGCATTATAAATGCCACAGCCTTGCGAATGAATCTACCCGAGGAAAAAGTAATGATGAATATCCATAAATATGGAAATACTACTTCGGCTACCTTGCCTTTGTGCCTAGTCGATTATGAAAAACATCTCAAAAAAGGAGATAATCTAATTTTTGCTTCCTTTGGAGGAGGCTTCACTTGGGGTGCCGTTTATGTGAAATGGGCCTATGATTCAAAATAATTAAAACCTAACCTAAAAGATTAAACTTTGTAATATGGATTTAAAAGACATTCAAAACTTGATCAAGTTTGTGGCAAAAAGTGGTGCCAGCGAAGTAAAACTTGAAACTGAAGACGTAAAAATCACTATCAAAACAGGGTCAAACGATAGCAGAGGAGAGACAACCTATATTCAACAAATTCCAACAATGGCGGCCCAGCCTCAAATGCCTGTACAACAACAAACAGCTCCAGTAGCTTCAGCTTCGCAGGATTCGAAATCGGAAAATGTTGATTCAAAACATGTGATTATTAAGTCGCCAATCATTGGAACTTTTTATAGAAAACCTTCCCCAGATAAGGATGTCTTTGTGGAGGTGGGTGACACAATAAAAATTGGAGATGTGCTTTGTGTAATTGAAGCAATGAAACTATTCAACGAAATAGAAAGCGAGATATCAGGAAAAATCGTAAAAGTTTTGGTAGATGACTCGTCGCCTGTCGAATTTGACCAACCCTTATTTTTAGTAGATCCATCTTAGTATAAATTCTAAATTCCAAATTCCATATTCCAAACATCTTGGAATTTGGAATTTGGAATTTGATATTTCAGAAAAACTATGTTCAAAAAAATATTAATTGCAAATAGGGGCGAAATTGCGTTGCGAATTATACGCACCTGTCGCGAAATGGGTATTAAGTCCGTAGCCGTTTATTCTACAGCTGATGAGGAAAGCCTTCACGTGCGATTTGCTGATGAAGCTGTCTGTATCGGTCCGCCTCCCAGTAATCTGAGTTATCTTAAAATGTCGAGTATAATTGCCGCTGCAGAAATTACCAATGCGGATGCAATTCATCCAGGATACGGATTTTTATCTGAAAACGCGAAATTTTCAAAAATCTGTCAAGAACACAACATAAAATTTATTGGAGCTTCGCCTGAAATGATTGACCGCATGGGCGATAAAGCTTCCGCCAAAGCTACAATGAAAGCCGCGGGCGTTCCCACCGTACCTGGAAGTGAGGGTATTATTGGGTCGTTTGAAGAGTGTGAAAAGATCGCAGCCGAAATTGGTTATCCCGTGATGTTAAAAGCTACTGCTGGTGGTGGTGGAAAGGGAATGCGCGAAGTCTGGAAAAAGGAAAATCTAAAGAAGGCATGGGATAGCGCCCGCCAAGAGGCAGCAGCATCATTCGGAAATGATGGAATGTATATGGAAAAGCTTATTGAAGAGCCTCGACATATCGAGATTCAAATTGTCGGTGACAGCACAGGAAAAGCTTGCCATTTAAGTGAACGAGATTGTTCTATTCAACGTCGTCATCAAAAACTTACCGAAGAAACTCCAAGTCCGTTTATGACCAAAAAGTTACGAACAGAAATGGGGAACGCTGCTGTGAAAGCTGCAGAATACATTAAATACGAAGGAGCTGGAACAATAGAGTTTTTGGTGGACAAACACCGTAACTTCTATTTTATGGAAATGAATACACGTATTCAAGTTGAACATCCCATTACTGAACAGGTAATTGATTACGACCTTATCCGTGAACAAATTTTAGTTGCCGCCGGAGTTCCTATTTCGGGAAAAAACTATACACCTCAGTTGCACGCTATAGAGTGTAGAATTAATGCGGAAGATCCCTATAATGATTTCCGTCCTTCCCCTGGAAAAATCACAGTATTACATGCACCAGGAGGTCACGGCGTGCGTTTAGATACACACGTGTATGCCGGATACACAATTGTGCCAAATTATGACTCAATGATCGCCAAGCTTATAACTACAGCCCAAACTAGGGAAGAGGCAATAAGTAAAATGAAACGTGCATTGGATGAGTTTGTTATTGAAGGTATCAAAACTACTATTCCGTTTCATCGACAATTGATGGATGAACCAGATTATGTGGCTGGAAACTACACTACAGCCTTTATGAACACTTTTAAAATGAAAGAACCAGAGGTAGAGTAAATGCTTAGATAGGTTAAATTATAAGCACCAAATTCCAAACGGATTACCTTTGGAATTTGGTGCTTTTTTATGATAAAAATTTCCATTTTAACAAGGTTGTCATCGAAAGTTTCCTAAGTATATTTGTCCTTAAATTTCACTGGAATGAACTTCAGTTTTTGGGAGAGCAGAACTTGGCTATCAAATATCGATTTTGCCGTAATCGGAAGTGGAATCGTTGGTTTGAACTGCGCTTTGGCTCTTCGGAAAAAACATCCTACGAGTAAAATAGTTGTATTTGAACGTGGAATGCTTCCTAGTGGAGCGAGCACCAAAAATGCTGGGTTCGCATGTTTTGGAAGTATATCTGAAATATTGGACGACTTAAAAACTCATTCCGAAGAGGAAGTCGTTCAGCTAGTAAGAGAAAGGGTAGTTGGTTTAAAAATTTTGCGTAATGCCTTAGGAGACAATCAACTGGATTATCGCGAATACGGTGGTTATGAGCTTTTTACTAAGGAAGATCAAGCTTTATTTGAACTCTGCAAGTCGAAAGTGAGTTATGTAAATGAATTACTGGAACCTATTTTCAATGATGAGGTTTTTTCTGAAAAAGAGAATCATTTTGGATTTGAAAATATTCAATCCAAATTGATTTACAGCAAATTCGAAGGTCAAATAGACACTGGAAAAATGATGCTTGGTCTTATTAAAAAAGCATCAGAATCATCCATATTAATATTGAACTGCTCTGAAATCACTAATATTTCGGATGAAAGCCAATCTGTTTTGCTTCAACTAAATTCATCAGAAAGTATTTCGGCAAAAAAAGTATTTATTGCAACCAATGGTTTTGCAAAACAGTTTTTAAAGGAAGATGTAAAGCCAGCGAGGGCACAAGTTTTAGTAACCAAGCCTATTTTGAACCTCAATATAAAGGGCACTTTCCATCTGGACAGAGGTTTTTATTATTTCAGAAATATTGAGAACCGAATTCTTTTTGGCGGAGGAAGAAACCTCGATTTCACAACAGAGGAAACCACCGAAATGGAACTGACCGAACGGGTTCAGAAAAAATTAGAAGCATTGCTTCAACAAGTAATCTTGCCTAATCAGTCCGTCGAGATTGAACAGCGTTGGAGTGGAATTATGGGAATAGGTGACACAAAAAAACCAATTGTAAAGGCAATTTCAAATAATGTATTTTGTGGAGTGAGACTAGGTGGAATGGGTGTCGCTATTGGTAGCTCTATTGGGAAAAATCTTGCTAATCTCATTTAACTTTATGGACTCCTATCCCCATAGTCAATTTTTGCCACGAAGACACAGGGAACGCTAAATAAGATAGAATTTATGATAAAAAAACTATTCAAATTTATATTCAAATTTTTCCTTTGGTTTATTGGATTGACCGTTCTCTGGGTTCTGGTTTATAAATTCGTGCCAGTGCCATACACGCCATTAATGGCAATCCGTTCTATTGAAGGCGATGCAAAATATGAGACCCGGCATGATTGGGTTCCTATTGAAGAAATTTCACAATACCTACAACTTGCTGTAATATGTTCTGAAGACCAAACATTTTTGAGTCACAGTGGTTTTGATCGTAAAGCAATTGAAAAGGCATTGGAGCATAATGAAAAAGGAAAAAAGATAAGAGGCGGAAGTACCATTTCACAACAAACCGCAAAGAATGCCTTCTTATGGCCGGGCAGAACCTGGTTCAGAAAAGGTTTAGAAGCCTATTTCACCTTATTGATTGAAACTCTTTGGAGCAAAGAACGTATTTTGGAAGTGTATTTAAACAGTATTGAAATGGGAAATGGCGTTTATGGAGCCGAGGCAGCATCGCAATATTGGTTTCACAAATCGGCCAAAAAGTTGTCTGCTCAAAATGCCGCAGCCATTGCCGCTATTTTACCAAGTCCCCAACGCTATAAAGCAAATCCTCCTGGGCCTTATGTTGCTGGAAGAACGCAATGGATTATGCGCCAAATGCGATATTATGGACCATTTATTTTAAAAAAGCAGGAGCCTATTGAAACTAAAAAGAAAAGGAAAAAATGACCGTGATAGAAATTAAAAACGAACTGTTGCAATTCTGCCAAAGACAGGTCGATTCTCGTTATTCAAAAATAAAACAGACCATTACGGATATTGAGGAATCGCTTTTGGAGGAATCTAAAAGCAGTAGTGGCGACAAGCATGAAACAGGGCGGGCAATGCTTCAAATAGATCGCGAAAATGCCGGCAAACAATTACTTGAAATTGAAAAAATCGTACAAATTCTAAACAAAATTGATGTAAAAACCACATCTGACTACGTGCGATTGGGAAGTCTAGTTTATACAGATAAATTCAGATATTTTGTCAGTATTTCTGCGGGTTCGGTCTCAATAGAAAACACCGATTTTCTGTGTGTGGCCTTAAATTCTCCAGTAGGTTTATTGCTTTCAGGAAAGAAAAATGGCGAGGAATTCATTCTTAATGGCATTAGTTATAAAATTTTGAATGTGGCGTAAGTGAATTATTCAAAATCTATTTTACGTAGAAGTTTTGGCATTTTCTCGCTCATCGACAGAAGCCATTTCAACTGTTCTCGCACTAAATGAGCCTCTTCAACCCTTATTTGAAAATCTCCAGATTGAACCTCTGATTTATAATCTTCAGCGAGATCTAAATATCTTCCAAACGTAGCATCAAAAATATTTTCGGTTTCTGGAACTTCATCATTCATTTCCGAAGTGATTTCTTTCATCAAAATGGCCTCAGCCGACAGAAGATTTTCAGTAATTCTTCCTGCAACTTTATTGAAATTACTCGATGCTGGAGTTGTGGGATGATTTAGTATATAAATGCTGAGCGATGCCAATGACGATAAGAAAGTATGATTCAAAACAGCAATCTCATAAATTTTATCTAAGCTTTTCTGTTGCGATTTTGGTTCTTGAGTCATTCGTTGAAAAGCGGAGCTGAGGTTGGACATTGCTAAAAATGACTTCTTTCGTGAAACCTTGTATTCTGCGGAGACCTGTCCTTTTTGGTTGTAATATCCAATGATTTCTTCTAGATAAATTCGGTGGGCTTTGATGGTTTCTAATAGGGTTTTTTGTATTCCTTGAACTTCCCAAGCTGGCCAGAGCAATAAATTTCCAAGGGTAGCCAACCCTGCGCCAATTATGGTATCCATGACCCGATATTGAATTACACTGAAAATATCTGGTCGTATTAGGGCATAAATAAAAACGACAAACAAAGTAATAAAAGTGGCCCCAGCCTTGTAATTTCGCTGAACCATAGAAAATGCAATAACTAGTGAAACGATTGCTAATATTGCATAAACAGTAGTGTTTTGAGTAATAAGCACGATTCCAACTGCTAAAACAGCTCCAATCAAGGTCCCGATCGTCCGTTGTCTGGATCGTGTTTTGGTAAGGCCGAATGTGGGTCTCATAATCACGATTAGCGTTAGTAAAATCCAATACGGATTTTGAACTGAAAACAACATTCCCACACCAAAACCAATCATCGTTACAACCGCCAGCCGCAGTGAATGTTTGAAAATGGGGGAGCGCCAGTTGAAATTCTCTACTAAAATTTCAAGGTCATAATTCTGTTTGGTTAAGAATTTTCGAGAATCTTTTCTATTGATAGATGAAATTTCTTGTCGCGCCGGATTTTTCAGCAACCATTCTATTTTTTCAATTTTGTTGGCCTGTTCTTTTTGATACTTGAGAAGGTTTTTAAGCATCAACCAATTTTCATTAAATCTTTCCGGGGAATTTAAATCGACTTCCACGATATCTTCTTCTATTCTTTTTAAATATCGTTCAATTTCTGGATTTTTTTGTAGTTTTTTCGGTGTTGAAAGATTGTCTGAAATGGCATTTAATTGATTGCTCATGGCAAAAAGCAACTCTTGAAAATCGGATAATTTCTCGGGTTTCTTCTTAAAAAGGGCGTCGGTTTTTGAATAGTTCACGGGGTTTGCCATGGCCAATTCCAACATATCGATTAATTGGGCAAAAATAAGCACCCTTTTGCCTTCGTAATCAGATTTTCCAGAACCGGTTCGGCTGGAAATTAAAATGTCTCGAAGAGTCTCGTGGGTTTCGGTAAGCTCTATTTGAATGGTCAGCAGTTTTTTAAGTAACTCACTCCGGTTGTCTTTTTCCGCCACTAATTTTCCACGAATTTCTAAATAATCTGCAGTTAATTTTAGGGTCTTTGAAAGATAAAACTCTGTAGGTCCTTTCGGAAATATATAATGCCAAGCAATTGCCAAGAAAGCGTACCAAAGTCCCCCAAGTCCAATGAGCATAACGCTTTCGAAAGGGTTCATTTCAGTAGCGACATTTGAAAAACTTAGAACTAAAGCGAAAAGTCCGGAAAAACTAATAAGCGAAGCACGAAAACCATATATGGAAATATAGGAAATCCCGAACATTAAAATACCCAAAACAGGAAAAAGCAACCAGAGTGAAAAGTGAAGGTAGGCTCCTATAAAACTAACTATCATAGCCAATAAGATAGCCAGTAAAATTCCTGTTATTTTGTGGCGAAGACTTCCACTCACATCACTTGGAGAGGCCAACATGGCTCCCACAGTAATGGTAATCCCAACCTGAAGAGCGCCCAACTTTAACCCGACAATAATGGGTATGGTAAGTGCAATTCCCAAAAGGATGGCCTTGGAAAAATCTGTACTTTTAAAGAACTCAGAAAGATCTTTAATAGAAGTTGATATGATATTTTTTTTAACTTTCAAAAGGGTTGATTATGAATGCGCAAAGATATTGAGTACACTCCCTAAGTCCGTTAATCTTATCAGAAAAGTATATTAGTTATTCTTTTATTAAATGGGCAGCGGAGTCTGACATTATAGCTTAACTTTATGATATTTAATCAAAATACGAAGCCATGAATAAAATAATTCTCCTGAAAAAACGCCCTGTAGGAAAACCATCTCTTAATGATTTTGAATTAATAGAAGAAACGAAGCCCAATCCAAAGGAAGGGGAGCTATTACTGAAAACGAAATATGTTTCGGTAGATCCTTATTTGCGTGGGAGAATGCGCGATGAGAAATCATATATTGAACCATTTAAGGTTGGAGAGCCGTTGGAATCGGGTATTATTGCGGAAGTGATTGAAACTAACAATAAAAACTTTCAAAAGGGAGATTTGGTAAATGGAATGTTACAATGGAAGGAATTCCAAACTTCCAACGGGAATGGTTTGAATAAGGTTGACGCACAAAGAGTTTCGGCACGTGCTTATTTGGGAGTTTTGGGATTGACAGGTCTTACCGCGTATCTTGGCCTCACGAAAATTGGAAAGCCTAAGAAAGGGGAAACCATTTTGGTTTCTGGTGCGGCTGGAGCGGTGGGAAGTGTTGTTGGACAAATTGGAAAGATTATAGGTTGTCGTGTAGTGGGAATTGCAGGCAGCGATGAAAAAATCAGTCGAATGAAAAAGGAATTTGGATTTGACACTGGGATTAATTACAAAACCACAGATAACCTAAGAAAAGCAATCGCCGAAGCTTGTCCCGAGGGCGTAGATGTTTATTTTGACAACGTTGGTGGAGAAATTTTGGACGCTTCTTTGATGAATATGAATAGATATGGCAGGGTTATAAATTGCGGAGCGATTTCTCTATACAACGAAACTGAAGTTGCCAAAGGGCCAAGAATGGAGCCCTTACTTATCAAAAATAGTATTTTGATGCAAGGTTTTATAGTGCGTGATTTTGTAAAAGATTTTGGACCTGCACAAAAACAACTAGCAGCTTGGTTAGCGGAAGATAAATTAAAATCTATGGAAACCGTAGTTGAAGGTTTTGAAAATATACCTCAAGCCTTTATCGATTTGTTCAAAGGAAAAAACGAGGGGAAAATGATTGTTGCCGTGTAGTTAATAAAATCGCTTACATCAACGGAGAAAAGAGCCCCACTACTTTTTCTAATAATTGGATTCCTGTAGAACGTTTTTTCCAATTTTCAGAATCGATTTTGGTGGCAGATTGCAGGTCATCATAAAAGACTTCGGCCAGCTCCGTAGCCAATTCTTCATCATAGACAATTGCATTTACCTCAAAGTTAAGGTCAAAACTGCGTATGTCCATATTGGCCGTACCCACCATTGCCAATTGTTTGTCCACAACCATGGTTTTGGCGTGTACAAACCCTTTTTGATAGCAATATATTTCGACTCCTGCTTTCAAAAGTCTGCTGTAGTAGGAACGTGCAGCAAAATCTACCAAACGCGAATCTGAAATTCCTGGAACCAACAATTTGATTTTTGTCCCGCTATAGGCTGCCAGGGTTATACTAGCTAATAAACTTTTACCGGGAATGAAGTAGGGAGTTGTGATTAGGATTTCCTCCTTTGCCAAGTTTATAGCTTGCATTATGGTCTGTTCGATTAGGGGAGTGTCAGAATCGGGACCGCTAGCTGCAATTTGTACTATTTTACCGGAATTTGACTTTAAATCGCTTTCTTTTGGAAAGAAATTACTGTCGGGAATTAAAGGCGTCCCTGAACAATAATTCCAATCCCCCAGAAATACATACTGCAATGTTCTTACGGCTGATCCCTGAATCATTAAATGAGTATCGCGCCAATACAATATGTTTTTTCCTTCGGAAGAATTAATATATTTATCACTAACATTGATGCCGCCAACAAATCCCAAAGTTCCATCTACAACTATTATCTTTCGGTGATTCCGATAATTGAGTCTGTTCGCAAAGCTGATGAGTTTTATTTTATAAAAGGGAAATGCCTCAACTCCCGCCGCGATTAGTCGGGGAACCTGTATTTTTCGTATTTCTCTACTTCCAAAATCGTCGTAAATGAATCGCACTTTAATCCCTTCTTGCGCTTTTTCAATAAGAAGATCGATTAATTGACACCCAATTTTATCTGCATTAAAAATATAGTATTCAATATGAATGTGGTTTTTGGCGTTTTTTAAGGCTTCAAAAACTTTTGGAAATTTATTCTCTCCATTTAATAATAACGAAACCTCATTGTTGCTCGAAATGGAACTTAAAGTTTGGTTGAGAATTAGTAAAGCCAGTTTTTTGTAATTCTCGAGCGATTCTAATCCGGTAGAAAAAATAGTGTCGGAATCTTGCAGAATCTGTTTCTGTATTTCACTTTTCCTTTCCAGATCATTGAAAATCTTTTTAGTGTAAATTTTCCGTTTACGATAATTGATGCCAAATGAAAAATAAATTATGACACCAATAAACGGTAAAAATATAACTGCTAAAAGATAAGCGAGGGTTTTGGTGGTGCTTTGTGTGTCATAGATGACTCGACCGCAAACAACGATTATTATAAGAAAATAGATAATTTCGTAAAGAAGAATCCAGTTCATTTAAATGGCTTAAGCTTCTGGATAAATTTAGGAATTTAAAATCCAAAATCACACCATCTTCGTTACCCGAATTTTATATACTGGAATTGCGGAAATACTTTAGCCAAAGTATATCGCTAATTTCCAGATTTCTTGAATGCTCAAAAAACACCATTTTATCCTTCCACGAACTTTGGATTAGATAATGATGTCCTTTGAAATAACATTTTTCCACCTGAACTTTAAGCTGGGTTTCCTCTGTAGAGATTTGCAACTCGTGTGGAAATACGACGATTTCTTCGGAAGAAAGTTCAGAATTAAATAAGTTCTGTGGCAACAGGTTAACTTCATCAAAAAATCCAGCCTGATATTCATCTGATACATTATTAAATACTTTTTCAGCTGTACCGTACATTTCTACTGTACCGTTTTTCAACATTACGATTTTGTCCGAAAAAGCAAGAGCCTCCTCGCTGTCGTGGGTCGCGGTAATGCAACTTATGTTTTTTTCTTTAAGATGATTGAAGAGCTTTCGCCTTAGCTTGTTTTTTCTGAAAGAATCAATATTGCTAAAAGGTTCATCTAACAATAGAATCTTAGGCTGGTTGGCCAAAGCTTTTGCAAGAGAAACACGCTGTTTTTGCCCGCCGCTGAGGTTTTTTGCTAAAGTGTTTTTGAATGATTCCATTTCCACAACTTCCAAAAGTTCATCGATACGGTTTTCGTCCCTTTCTTCATCTAATCTGGTTAAATGCGAACCAAGATTTTCTGCGACAGTTGTGAAAGGCATAATATTGAATTCTTGTGCCACCAATTTCATAAATGGTTCTCCAGGAATCAAAGTATTTCCTGGGCCTAGAAGTTCCCTTTTTCCATAGAAAATCGCTCCGTGATCCAAATGGAGTAAGCCATAAATCAGGTGTAAAAGTGTCGATTTTCCGCAGCCACTTTCGCCAAGAACACTAAGGTGTTCTCCTGGGTTTAAAGAGAGATAGATGTTTTTTAAAATGGTTTTTTCAGAATAGGAAAAGGAATCGATATTTATTTTAAGTATCATTTCTGCTATTTTGCTAAAACCCCTTTTCTATCTAGAACGGGAACTTTCTCGAGGTTTGCCTCCGAGATGCTATTTGGTTTGAAGATAAATTTCCTTTCAAATAGTTTATTTTCGGCAAAGAAAGTAAGTAAGTATTCATTCGTGAATGCCAAAACTTCGTCAGGAATAAACTCAACTTTCGCCGAAGTGTTTGGTTTAATATCTCCTAAATTTTGTCGTAATGTCGTGGTTTTTCTAGCATCACTTTTTCCCCGAGAGATTACCAAAACCATCGAAATTTCGTCTTCGCGATTATTTATTACATACACATTCCACAGTTGGTCTGTAAAATCCTTATCCCATTCTTTTACAGCAACAATATGCACGTTTTCCACTTGTGGTATATCAATATCCTTTCGCATAATTAGTCGTTTATTTTCCACATAATCCAGACAATTAAAAGTGCGATGGCAGCAATTCCTATTAAGAAGGAGCCAATTACAATTTTAATGGCTGCAATAATAAAAGTGAGATAAGCAACTGCCAAACCCACAATAATAAGCAAAGCTATAACAAGATATTTTTTCATAATGTAGGTTTATTTAAGGATTCTAGATTATATTATTCAATACCTAAAAGGTAGCCTCTATTGTCAGCAACATACTTCCACAAGTCCAGCACAACGCCTTACAGGAATTTTTCCCCTTTGGGGATTAAAGGACACTTTTGAACTGTTCAAGAAATCTTACATCATTCTCAGCAAACATTCGGATGTCGGGAATTTGGTGCAATAGCATTGCAATGCGGTCTATTCCCATTCCAAATGCGAAACCAGAATATATTTCGGGATCAATGCCACAATTTTTCAACACATTTGGGTCCACCATTCCGCAACCCATTATCTCTAGCCAGCCAGTTCCTTTAGTCATGCGATAGTCAGTTTCAGTCTCAAGACCCCAATAGACATCAACCTCAGCACTGGGTTCAGTGAATGGGAAATAGGACGGGCGAAGTCGAATTTTTGATTTCCCGAACATTTCCGTCGTGAAATACTGTAGGGTTTGTTTCAAGTCGGCAAAGCTGACGCCTTTGTCCACATACAATCCTTCCACTTGATGGAAAAAGCAGTGCGAACGAGCAGAAATCGCTTCGTTTCTATAGACCCGACCTGGCGAAATGGTTCGGATAGGAGGCTTATGATTCTCCATATAGCGAACCTGAACGGACGAAGTATGTGTCCGCAACAGCACATCTGGATTGGTTTGGATAAAGAAAGTATCCTGCATATCGCGTGCGGGGTGATACTCAGGAAGGTTCAAAGCCGAAAAGTTGTGCCAATCGTCCTCCATTTCAGGGCCTTCCGAAACGTTGAAACCTATGCGCAAAAAGATATCGATTATCCTATTTTTTACAATGGAAATGGGATGGCGTGAACCTAACGGAATCATTTCTCCCGGTCGGGAAAGATCGCCATAAACCCCTTTCGATTCCTGTAGGTTTTCTAAGTTTTCCTTTAACTCGTTGACCTTATCTTGGGCAGCGTTTTTAAGCGTATTGATTACCTGTCCGAATTCCTTTTTTTGTTCGTTGGGCACGTTTTTGAACTCAGCAAAAAAGCTGTTCAAAACTCCCTTTTTCCCCAAATACATTATGCGAAAGTTTTCTATTTCCTCTTTATTGGTTGAGGAGAAAGCTTGGACTTCTGTGATGTGATTTTTTATTGTTTCTATCATTTCAGATATTTATTTGGCGATAATTTTAGCCTTTTTTTTGATTTATTATCAATTTCAATTCTTCCTTACTCGGCAGTACGGTTTTGTATTTACTTGCAAAAATATGTTCATTTTTTTCAGGGAGGGTATATTTTACTACGGATTCATTTTTATCCTTGCAAAGTACAATTCCTATTGTTTTATTTTCTTCCTTTAATCGAATTTCCCTGTCGAAATAATTCACGTACATTTGCATTTGTCCGAGATCTTGATGCTTTAACTCTCCGATTTTCAAATCAATTAGTACAAAACATTTCAGAATACGGTTGTAAAACACCAAATCAATTCTGAAGTGTGAATCCTCAAATGAAATTCTTTTTTGTCTTGCCACAAATGTAAATCCGTTGCCTAGTTCTAGCAAAAATTGTTCGAGAGTATTGATTATTCCTTGCTCCAATTGGCTTTCAGAGTATTGCGAATATTCTGGAAGCCCTAAGAATTCCAAAATATATGGATCCTTTATAGCATCTTTCGGAGTTTCTAGAACCAATTCTTTTTCTGCAAGTTCTTTAACCTTGCCTTTATCCCTGCTTAGTGCAAGTCTAGTGTATAGAGCTGAATCGAATTGACGTTGGAGTTCTCTTACGCTCCAATTGTTTTTGGCGGATTCTATTTCGTAAAACTGTCGTTCATTCGGGTCATCAATTCGCATTAGTTTTAAATAGTGCGACCAGCTTAAATTGAATTCGTCTTTTATTGATTTCCGAGACGTTGTTTCAGAGATTGATTTATCAGACAGTGTTTGTGGTTTTCCTGATAGGTCAGACAACGTCTGACTCTTTTCTTTCGGTTCAGATATAGACAACAGTATTGATGATTTCTTAGAAAGGTCAGACGCTGTCTGACCAATTGCGTATGCCACATAAAACTGTCTCATCTGCTTAAGATTGGTAACAGAGAATCCTTTTCCAAATTCTTTTGTGAGTACTTTAGACAATCCCTTTAAAAGTTCTTTCCCATATTCGGCACGCTCTTCTCCACCTTGTTCTTCCTCGACCAACATTTTACCAATTTCAAAGTAAGTGCGCACCATCGTTTGGTTAACAGTGCGGACAACCTGATTTCTTGCTGATTGCAGTAAATCAACAATCTGTGAGTAGAGTTTTATATTTGCGGGTTTTTTGGTCATTGGCAATTGAAAAAGACTATAATCTCAGGATACGAATATTTTTAATCTGTATTTGGAAAATGTAGTTTCTTACAGCCTCTATATAATTACCTCCTTCTCCACAAAATAATGCACAATCGCTTCCTTCATTAAAACACTTTGCTCCCCCGCTTTTAGCGGTGGCAATTGTTCTAAAATATGGTAATGCGGCCAGCCTTCTTCATCAAAATAATCAAATGCGTAATATCCGTAGGGCTCTAAAAGACGGCAGATGGCAATATGCATCAAGTTTAGTTTTTCGTCCTTTTTGAATTTTCTATGTAATTGGCCTAATTCCTGCAAACCAACTAGATAGATAATTGCATCCAAGTCCAAAATATCGCCATCGGCAAAGCGGTCACTAAGCAATTTTACCACAGCTTCCCATTGCATCTTTAATTGTTCATCACGTGCCATAATTCTATATTTTTTGCAAAGATACGTTATCCACTTCTGAATCCTATTTTCTGATTTCTGAAATGAAAAATAGTATATTTATGAAAATTTTTAAAAATGAATACCATCGACATAATTCTAGGTCTAATTTTAATCATCGCTTTTTTTCTGGGCTTCAGAAAGGGTCTGCTGCGAGTGCTTGCATCATTAATTGGACTAGTGGCAGCGGTATATTGCGCTATGTATTTCTCGGGTTATGTCCAGGTTTATATTGTACGCTGGTTCGATTGGAGTGAAGATCTAAATCGACTCGCCTCTTTTTTAACAACCTTCTTTTTGGTAATTTTCATTTTCGCTCTTACCGGCAGAATCTTAACGAAAGTAGCAGATTTTGCGATGATGGGACTGTTCAATAAAATTTTGGGTGGTGTTTTTAATGTTTTGAAATTTGTCTTTTTGTTGAGTGTTGTTTTTATGTTTGTCAATTCTTCAGAAAATTACAGCATTCTCACTGCCGAAAAACGCGAAGCCTCAATATTGTACAATCCAATAGCCGCGTTGGCGCCAGCAATTCTACCTACGATTGAAAAACATATTGATGAATTCGATCTTGAAACCAACCCCGAGTTTCCGTCTGAAAAAACTACTGATTCTATACAGTAATTAATCCGAAGGCATTTGACTTTTAGATAAACTTAATTCTGCTCCCATATAAACTAGGATGGTTTGTGAAACAGAATAACCCATTTCCGAAAGAGAATCGGCATAACCTCCCAATTGCTCATTATGCCAAGATTGTGGATTTCCAGTTTTGTAATCGATGATGGTCGCTGAACCGTCGGGATGGATGTTTATTCGGTCGGGACGAAGTACTTCTCCGCTTGAAGTAATAATGTCGCGTTCACAATAAACTGTGTCCAATCCGTTAAAAAGAGCTTCTAATTCTGAATGATTGATGATTTTTTGAACATTGTTTTTTAACGTATTGAAATCGTCTTCACGAAGTATGGAACGTTCTTTCAAATGATCCATAATTTTGAGTGCATCTCCTTGAACTATTATTTTAGCCATTGTTTCGTGTAAAAGATTTCCTTCCAAAATTGCATTAGCCAATTCAAATTCCTGTGGTCTGGAATCGGTTGTAACCAAATATAACTTATGATCTCTAGGATCGCTGGAAATATAACTGGGAGTAGTTTGGGAAATTTTACTATTCTCTTTCAGCACTTTTTCTGTGTTTTCGCCAAACTCATAAATAAATTGTTGAGCGTTCCACAATGTCCGGCTTTTAAGGAATTCCATAAAGAGATGATTGTAATTTAATGGAATTCCACCTTTGGGTTCTGAAGGCATTTCTGCCAAAATATAAAGTTTCTCAGCCGCACGGGTTAGGGTTACATACAGCATATTAATATTGTCCAGCTCCAATTCGCTTCTGTGTTCATGGTACAAAAACTCCCCCATGGGACCGTAATTCACAATTTCAGATTTATAATTGATCAAGGCTTCATTAAAATTGAATTCTTCATTTTCCAGCGGATACCAAAGCGTGTCCATTTTCGCATCATACAATTGAATATCAGCAAATGGGAAAATCACTACAGGAAACTCTAACCCCTTAGATTTGTGAATGGTCATCAATTGAACGGCATCGACTCCTTCACTTGCTGCGATGGAAGCCGAATCTTTTTTCGTTTCCCAATAATCCAAAAATAGGCCTTTATCAGCCATAGGTTGTGAGCCAAATTCAAATACAAAATCCATAAAGCCAAAGAGATAAGCGTCAGCCGTTTCAGATAAATTGAATTGCCGTACTGCATACTCGAAAGCTTCATAAATAGAAAGGGAACGGAAATGTTTTAGGTTGAAATCAATCCCATATTCGACCAGTGTTCTACTAAATTGAGCTTCTGAATTTCTGATGAATTTGTAAAAGAAATCGTGTTTCTCTTCCGAAATTGCCCAATGATCGTGTAATAGGTCTAGTAATCGGATTTTAGCTTCTTCGTTATTTGGATGAAGAGAAAGGGTAAGGCACAAAATTAAAATCTGAACTTTAGTAGAGCTTTTCAATAATAAGGTTTCCGAAGAAATTACAGGAATTCCCTGTTCCATTAAATAAGAACCTAAGAAAATTCCATCCGCTTTTTTGCGAGTCAGGATGCAAATGTCATTTGGAGTATAATTCTTATCAAGAACTTCCAAAATAGTTTGATGCACTTTTTCAGAATAGACTTCAAGATTTAAGGATTTGTTTTGCTTCTCAATAAATTCCAGCTTTACAAAACCTTGTTTTTTATGATTGCGATGTTGATTGTTCCCCGAAACGTATAAGTTTTGATGTTCGGCACTTGCAAAATATTGAGAAATGAAAGTGAAAAACTGATTGTTGAAATCGATGATTTCCTCACGACTTCTATAATTCGTGGCCAATGACATCACGTTTTTTCTTTGTGAAGGAAATGGGTTTTCCTTGTCATAAAGCGCCATAAATTGTTCTGGAAGACCGCCACGCCATCGGTAAATAGATTGTTTGGCATCGCCCACTAAAAGTACGCTTCCAGAGATATCGTTTTCCTTTTGGGCGAGCGCATTATCTATCAACGGAATTAAATTTTCCCACTGCAATCTCGAAGTATCCTGAAATTCATCGATGAAAAAATGACGATATTTTTCTCCCAAACGCTCATAAATAAAAGGAGCGGGCTGATTTTTAATTTCTTTGTTTATTAATGAATTAAATTCCGAAATGGGAAGAATATTCTTTTCACTTTTAAGGTTTTCAATTTCTTGATTCACTAGACTAATTACCGAAAGCGGTGTGATGCTTTTTAAAATATTCTCGATTAACAGAAGCTGAAAAACCAGATTTTTTGTTTCCTTAAAATTTTTGACGAAAATAGGTACCAATTCGTCTATAATTCCAGCGGTTTCAGCAAACACTCTTTTAGGATATAATGGGATTTCGCCCATAGTAGTCTGCCACTTATTTTCAAAACTAATATTGAATCTCCCATTTGCAAGATTATTAAAATGCTTTGGAAGGTATCCACTGCTGAAATCACTTTCTTCCAACCCACTTTCTGAAATCAATTGAAGGGTTTGATTGGCGAGGAATGATATATCAGTAGTAAGTTTTATTCTTTTTTGAAGTAAGCTCCTTTTAAATTCTGAAAAATCATCCAAGGATTTTTCTTTTAACAGTGAAACGTGAGCCGAATTGGTTTCATCATATATCAGTTTTGAGGCTTTCACAATATCTCGGGCAATATCCCAAGATTTATCGTCATCTGTTTTTTCTAAGGCAAAATCCAATAATACATCTGTTACTTTTTTGTTTTCTCCAGTTTTGCTTAAAAGTGAATCCACAGCCTCCTGCAATAATTGCTGAGTGTCTAGAGTGACTTCAAAATTTTGACCCAACTTTAAGTCGCGTGCAAAAGTTCTGATTAAACGGTGGTTAAACCTATCAATGGTTTCCACACTAAAAGCCCCATAATTATGAAGTAAGTTTCTTAAAACCGTTTTCGAACGAGCTTGGATTTCTTCAAAACTGAGTCCGGTTTCAGTTGAAATTTCTATCATCATCGGCAGTGGAGAGGTCGAACTATTGAATTCGCTAAATTTTATCAATGTTTCGACAAGCCGCTGTTTCATTTCCGCCACCGCCTTATTAGTAAAAGTAATGGCCAGAATATGTTTGTAATAACCATCGTTCCTGGAGAGAAAAACTTTTTTTAAATATTCCTTTACCAGCGTAAATGTTTTTCCGCTCCCAGCTGAAGCGTTATAGATTAAAAATGGGGCTGAAGTTTCCAAAAACAGATTTTTTACTAAAATACTACTTTTTGTCGCTCGATTAATGAGTTTTTGCCTTGAGAAATCGAAATCTTATAGAATCTATAACATTTCAAAATGAAGATAATGTGTAAATTTGTGAACCTGAGTATTAATTAATTAAAAATCTGAAATATTATGTCATTCGAATTACCAAAATTACCATACGCATATGATGCGTTAGAACCAAATATCGATGCTCGAACTATGGAAATTCACCATGGTAAGCACCATAACGGTTATACTACTAACCTAAATAAAGCCATTGAAGGAACAGATTTAGCTGGGAAATCTATTGAAGATATCCTGAAAAATCTAGATATGAATAACAAAGCTGTCCGTAATAATGGTGGTGGGTTCTTTAATCATAGTCTTTTCTGGAAAGTTATGTCTCCAAAAGGAGGCGGAAAACCAAGTGGAGAACTAGCAAAAGCTATTGATGATGCTTTTGGAAGTTTTGAGGCTTTTAAAGAAAAATTCTCAACGGCTGCAAAAACTCAATTCGGTTCTGGTTGGGCTTGGCTGTGCGTTCATAAGGGCGGAAAGTTAGAAGTGTGCGGTACTCCAAATCAGGACAATCCATTAATGCCAAATACAGGTTGTGGTGGCTACCCAATTTTAGGTCTGGATGTTTGGGAACACGCTTATTATTTGAAGTATCAAAATTTACGTCCAGATTACGTTGAAGCATTCTGGAATGTTGTAAACTGGGATGAAGTTTCATCTAATTACGCAAAACACAAATAATACGAATTCCTTTTTTTAAAGAGGTATTATTTTACAATAACGTATGATGCCGATATAGATTTTAAGGAGTATTTATACGACATTTAAATCATAATCGGTATAATTAGAATTTTCTAGTTATTGACAGATCCGTTGAAGGAGCTTTTCTTTCAGCGGATTTTTTTGTGCTATTTTTACATGTTTTAAGGTTTTTATCTTTAATTGGCTTAAAATTTTCATGAAGCTAAGTTTTAATTACCCAACTTCCTATTATGAATGAAATTCCATTTGCTTCAATAGAAAAGGAACTCAAAAAGCGCCATCAATATCCTTATAAATGGTTCCGAAAACAAAATGACCAATGGGATCACTATACCCAATTTATATATCAAACTTCCAACTGGGAAACGCTAATTCAAAAAATTGCCCATATTGCTGAATCCCAACAACTGGATAAACATCAAATTTTCCAATACGCTGCCAACCGTTGGTACAATTTCTGGAGTGCCAAAGCTGTAGAACGGATTTTTACCGAAATCGCCGGCATTGAGCCTGTAGCTGAAGCAAAGGATTCGGAAAAGGACTTTTATTTCTTCGGAATTCCCTTTGACCATAAAACCTCTGTTTATCCGAAGCAATTTGGAAAAACGTTTGAATACGCTCAATCCCATAAATCTGAATTGATTGAATGGCTATACAAAAACCAAAGCACACAAAAACGGCATCATCTTAAAAACAGATTATTCCTTGTGGTTTATGACAAATCAGGAGAACATTGGAAGCTGAAAGCGGAAATTTCGTTGCTAAAAGAAGCTATTGAAATATTTGTTGTAGGATTTAAGCGGGAACAGTTGCATTCTGTTACTTTTGACGATTTACAATCATCGCTGAGCGATATTATCTGGGTTTCAAAATGAACTATATAGGCTCCAAACACAAACTTTCTAGTTTTATCTATGAATCAGTTTCCAAAACCTGCGGCACAGACCTTTCTGAAAAAATATTCTGTGATCTTTTTGCAGGCACTGGAATTGTAGGGCGAAACTTTAGGCCTCATGTTAAGGAGATAATTTCAAACGATGTAGAATACTACAGCTACGTGCTGAATCGAAATTACATTGGTAATGATTTTGAATTCGGATATGATGAATTAATAAAGGAACTGGATTCTTTAAAAGGAATTGAAGGTTTCATTTTTGAAAACTATTCCGAAGATGGAAAGGCTGGTCGAAACTATTTCACTTCTGATAATGGACAAAAAATTGATGCAATTCGTATTCACATTGAAAATTTGAAAAAATCGGAGGAAATTTCTGAAGATCAATATTTTTTCCTGCTCGCTTCTTTGCTTGAAAGTGCCGATAAAGTTGCTAATACAGCTTCGGTTTATGGAGCTTATTTGAAACAGATAAAAAAATCTGCCGCCAAACCGCTGATAATGCAAGCAGCCATTTTAGAAAAAGATTTATTTAGCAATCATTTGTCAGACCAAAAAAACAGAATATTCCAAAAAGATGCTAATCAGCTTATAAAAGAAATAAAAGGAGATATTCTTTATTTGGATCCACCTTACAACGCCCGTCAATACGGAGCCAACTACCATTTGCTTAATACTATTGCAAAATATGATACCTTTGTGCCAAAAGGCAAAACGGGGTTGCGCGAGTACTATAAAAGTGATTGGTGCAAAACGGGAGAGGTGCTAAAAAGTTTTGAGGAATTGATTGAGAACGCACAATTCAAATACGTTTTTCTAAGTTATAATAACGAGGGATTATTGAGTCAGCAAGATGTGCAAATGGTTATGGAACGCTTCGGAAAATATAGTTTGGAAACAAAAAAATACCAGCGTTTCAAAGCGGATAAAACCGAAAACCGAAATCACAAAGCCTCAAAAACTTTTGAGTATTTACACATTTTAGAAAAGAAGTCCCCAAACCCCCGAAAGGGGCTTTGAGGCTTTTGGAAACTTCCTGCAAGGTCTCTAATACCTTGTAGGTATTAAGTTAGTTACGAATACAAACCTACAAGGTTGGAAAAACCTTGCAGGAGGAATAAAAACAACAAAAAACAATAGATAATGTTTTCAGACAAAGCCAACAAAATCTTCACCGAAGTAATAAACAAATACCACGAAATGAATACCGTGGATCAACCTTTTAGTAATCCCTATGATAAGGACAATCAGTTGATTGAACACTTATTGTATCGCAAATGTTGGATAGACACCGTTCAATGGCATTACGAAGATATCATTCGCGATCCGAATATTGATCCAGTTGGTGCTTTAAAGCTGAAACGACAAATAGACGCCTCCAATCAGGATAGAACAGATATGGTGGAATACATTGACAGTTATTTCCTCGAAAAATTCAAGGAAGTAAAAGTGCAAAATGACGCCACAATAAACACTGAAAGTCCAGCTTGGGGAATAGATAGACTTTCAATCTTAGCTCTGAAAATTTATCACATGAATGAAGAAGCAACTCGTACAGATGCTTCTCCTGAACATAAAAAAGCCTGTCAAACGAAGCTTGATATTCTTTTGGAGCAACGTGTGGATTTAAGTACTGCTATAAATCAATTATTAGATGATATTGCGAACGGAAAAAAGTACATGAAAGTCTATAAACAGATGAAAATGTATAATGACGATGAACTCAATCCAGTGCTTCGCGGAAAAAAAGCCCCCTAAGTCCCGAGGGGAAAACTTTGAAAGGTTTGAAGGACTTCCTGCAAGGTCTTCAAGACCTTGTAGGTATATAAAAAGGCTCTAAATGAAACACCCGTCGCACATATTGGTAATCCGTCTTTCCGCAATGGGAGATGTAGCTATGACAGTTCCAGTACTTCGGGTTTTAACGCAAACGTATCCCGATTTAAAACTTACGGTTCTTTCCCGACTCTTTTTTGAACCACTTTTTGAAGGTATTCCAAATCTAGATTTCATAGAAGCTGATGTCTATGGAAAACATAAGCGTTTGGGACTTATCAAACTTGCTAAGGAAGCAAAAGGATCAGGGATTGATGCGGTTGCGGATCTTCACAATGTAATTCGCTCCAAAATAATTACCGAATATCTAAAATTTAAAGGCCTTAAAACTGCTTCAATTGACAAAGGAAGAGCGGAGAAAAAAGCTTTAGTCAATGCTGCTGGAAGGGACATTTCACAATTAAAAACTACCCCTCAACGATATGCCGATGTTTTTGAAAAACTTGGATTTCCTCTTGATTTAAACAACTATTTTCCACCTAACAGAAAAGCCCTAGCGCCAAAATTAAATGGATTTATAGGCGTTGAACCAAAAAAATTGATTGGTATTGCGCCTTTTGCTGCACACGAGGGTAAAATGTATCCTTTAAACTTAATGGAAGAGGTAATTGCCAAGTTAGATGCTTCCGAGAAATATAGAATCTTTCTTTTTGGCGGTGGAAAAAAGGAAATTGAAAAGCTCAAAAAACTGGAAAGTCCGTTTGCAAACGTTGTCAATGTCGCTGGAAAATTGAACTTTGATGAAGAGTTATCCTTGATTTCAAATTTAGATTTGATGCTTTCTATGGATAGTGGGAATGGTCATTTGGCAGCGATTTACGGAATGCCTGTAATTACTCTTTGGGGAGTGACACATCCTTATGCTGGTTTTGGACCTTTTATTCAACCAGAAAACCATCAATTGGTTTCAAATCGTGAGAAATATCCTTTGATTCCAACCTCCATTTATGGAAACAAATTTCCAAAGGATTATGAAGAAGTTATGAAAACGATTTCGCCAGAAACAGTTGTTTTAAAAATAAGAGAGGTTTTGTCGTAAAGGGCAAGTTGTATAAAAGACCCCAAAGGTTTCAAAAACCTTTGGGGTCTAATTTAAAATCCTAGCCAATAAGTATCGGTCACTGAGCGGAGCCGAAGTGAGCCGGAACTAAACATCATCATAATCTACAACCACTTTCGGAGTCGTAGGATGCGCTTGGCAAGTAAGTATTAATCCATCTGCAATTTCTGCTTCGGTTAATATTTGGTTTTTTCGCATTTCGGCTTTTCCTTCTTTCAAACGTGCGATACAAGTACTGCAAATTCCACCTTGGCAAGAATAAGGTGCATCCAAACCTTCGTCCAAGGCAGCTTCGAGGATTGATTTTGTTTGAGACATCTCAAAAGTTTCTTCCTCATCATCCAAAATAACCGTAATATTCGTATTACCATCGTGTTTTTCCACTAGTAACCCTTTTTCGGAGGTCGAAAAAAGTTCGTGATGTATTTGCTTGGAATTAATACCATTATGTTTCAGAGTAGCCGATACTTCATCTATCATTTCCTCGGGACCACAGAGATAATAGGATTCGTAAGAGGTTTTGGAATATTTATTCTTAAGAAAAAAGTTCACAACGGAACGATCAATTCTTCCAAACTTAGCTTTGTCTTCTAGTTTCCGACTAAAAACGAACTCTACGAAAAACCGATCGGGATATTGTGCTTGCAATTCCACAATTTCATTGTAAAACATAGCTTCTTCCAACGTCCTATTTCCGTAAATCAAAAGAAAAGTGCTTTGAGGCATTTCTTCCAAAGTACTTTTTATCAAAGAAAGCACTGGGGTAATCCCGCTTCCAGCAGCAACGGCAGCATAATGTTTCAGATTTGGCTCCAATAAAAACTTTCCTGTTGGAGGCATAACTTCAAGTTTGTCACCAGATTTTAGCTTCTCATTTGCATATTTGGAAAACAATCCTTTGTCTACTTTTTTGACCCCTACTTTTAAAATCCCACTTTTTGGTGAAGAACAAATAGAGTAAGCACGCCGTATTTCTTTATCGCCGTCAAAATATTTTATGGTTATATATTGCCCCGCTTTGAAGGCAAAAGTTCCTTTTAAGTTTTCCGGTATAAGGAAACTTATGGAAACTGAATGTGGAGTTTCTTTTTTTACTTCGGAAACGATAAGCGTGTGAAATTCGCCCATAATTTTTCAATTTTTCGCAAAAGTACATAAGGAATTCAGGTAATTAAAGAAATTGAGAGCTTATTAACAGGCTATTTTTTCGAGGTTTCCTTTAGCAAATATTAAAAAGAAATGTATTTTTACCGCTCCTTAGCCGTTCTATATACTAAAGACGAAGCTTTTAAGTTAGCTTAATAGAGAAATTGAATGTATTTGGAAATAAGCTTCTACCAACTCACAATTTTAGGATTGAATTGTAACTTGGCAAAAATTGACGATTCGCAAACTCCAAAGCATTTCAAAAGATATTGGAATAAAAAAAATAGATGAAGAGCATATATAGAATTACCCTTTTTCTTTTGGCTGTTGTTTTATTAGCAGCCTGTTCACGTAAAAGGAACAACTTCAAAAACCGAAACCTTCAGGCAGTTGCGACTGAATACAATACCTTGTATAATGGTGATGTGGCTTTTGCCAATGGAAAACGGCAATTGGCCATGGGCTATCGTGACAATTTTTGGGAAATCCTCCCTGTGGAGCGAATTGATATTCAGGAAGAGGAGACCAAATCTCCAGGAGCTTCAAAAAATGGCGATTTCAATCGTGCTGAAGAAAAAGCGGCAAAGGCAATCCAGAAACATTCCATGTATATTGACGGTCGAGAGTACAACCCCCAAATAGATGAAGCCTATATGTTGCTGGGAAAAGCTCGTTATTACGATGGTCGTTTTATTCCAGCTTTGGACGCTTTCAATTTCATTTTGGATCGTTATCCCACAAGCAATAGTATCAACATGGCAAAGGTTTGGAAGGCAAAAACCAACATTCGTTTAAAAAATGAAGAATTTGCCATTGAGACCCTGAAAAAAATGTTTGAACAAACGGAGTTGGAACAGGAAGATATTGCCGATGGTGCCGCGATGATGGCGCAGGCTTACATAAATCTTGATTCCCTACCACAGGCATTGGAGTATATGAATCTGGCCGTGGAAAACATTAAGGACAAGGAATTAAAAGGCCGCTATACCTTTATTCAAGGTCAATTATACAATCGGTTAGACAAAAAAGACAGTGCAAATATTGCCTTTGATAAGGTTATTGAAATGAATCGCAAAACATCTCGCTCATACCTTATCAATGCCTATATTGAAAAGGGAAAGAATTTCGATTATGAAAATGGTGATCGTGTAGCATTTTTAGAATTATTGCAAGACTTAGAAAAGGACAGAGAAAATCGACCTTTTTTAGATAGAATTTATAACCAGTTAGGCTCGTATTATCAAAACACCGATTCTTTGGCTGCTGCGGTAACGTATTATAATAAATCACTTAGAGCTTTCAAACAGGATCGTGTTTTGCAATCCTTGAACTATAAAACCTTGGCAGAAATCAATTTTGACGATGCTGAGTATAAAAATGCTGGTGCATATTACGACAGTACCTTGACTTATCTGGAAGAAAAAAGCCGCGAATGGCGTCGTATCACAAAAAAGCGCGAAAATCTTGACGACGTGATCAAATATGAAGATATTGCCACTACAAACGATAGTATTCTAAAATTGACTAAAATGAGCGAATTTGAACAGCTCGCCTATTTTACAGATTACACCACTAAACTACGGGAAAAAGCCGTCAAGGATTCGTTGGCAGAGGTAAAAAATCAACGAAAAATCGCCAATAACGAATTTTATAAAAAGGACAAAGGGCCTTCTGGGCCAAACAAGGGCAGTACTTTCTATTTCTATAATCCATCAACCGTAGCTTATGGGAAAGGAGAATTCAGAAAAATTTGGGGAGAACGGAGACTTGAGGACAACTGGAGACTTTCCAGTAAACGATCTACTTTGGAATCTATTGATGAAGAGATGCCGGAGGAAATTACCGTAACCGAAAATGAGCTTTTCAATCCAGAAACTTATATTGCTAGAATCCCCACCGATGAAAAAGTCATTGACAGTCTAACAATGGACAGAAATCTTGCATATTATCAATTGGGACTGATTTATAAAGAAAAATTTAAAGAGTATGAACTAGCCGCAAATCGGTTGGAAAAATTGCTTACTTACAATCCAGAAGATCGATTGATAGTGCCAGCGGAATATAATTTGTTTAAAATTTATGAAATATTAGAGCGTCCAGACGATGCCGAGCGATATAAGAATGATATTCTGAATAACTATGCAGACACACGGTATGCTGAAATCCTTCGCAATCCAAATTCTCAGTTGGCAACAGATGAATCCAGCCCCGAGTTTAAATACAAACAACTTTACTTAGAATTTGAAGCCTCAAAATATGCCGATGTTATCGAGAAATGCGATGAATATATCACCATTTACAACGGCAATCCAATTGTTCCTAAATTCGAATTACTTAAAGCTACGGCACTCGCTCGCCAAAAAGGTTTTGAGGCCTATAAAAAGGCGCTGAACTTTGTCGCCTTGACCTATCCAAACAGCGATGAAGGAAAACAAGCACAAGATATTTACACGAATGTTTTGCCAGCGCTTGATTTTAAAGAATTTGTTTCAGAAAATGAAAGTAATAGCTGGAAACTGGTATATAAATTCAACACAGGAGAAACAGAGGAGGCGCAAAAATTGAGAGCTTTGTTAGATAAGGCAATTGAAGAGTTTCATTATACAAATATGACCACCTCAATAGATTATTACAATCCACAAACAAGATTGGTAATTGTTCACGGATTGAACTCAAAATTGGGGACCGAAGGTTTCGGTGAAGTTTTGAAGGAGCGTAAGAATTTTAAAATCAAAAGACCATTCTTTGAAATTTCGACTCCTAATTATAAGATAATACAAATCCATAAAAACCTGGATAGTTATTTGACGCAACACGAGACTCCATAAATGCCATCAGAAGGGCAAAAGCCCAAACAGTAACCTTTAAACCAATAAAGTTATGTTTTCAGAAAAAAAAGAGAAGAAAAAAATCTTGGAGCCTAGTGCCACCCAAAATAGAATCAATGAGGGTACAAAACTCAAAGGCGATATTTCCTCCACAGGATTTTTTAGAATTGATGGATCTGTAGAAGGTAATATTAAAACCCCGTCAAAAGTGGTTTTAGGAAAATTGGGCGTTATAATCGGAACCTTGAGTTGTGATAGCGCAGATATTGAGGGTAGGTTTGAAGGTAATCTTCAAGTGTCAGGAATGCTTACTTTACGTGCTACTGCCGTGGTTGATGGCGATGTAGTTGTCGGAAAATTGGCCGTAGAGCCTGGCGCGACCATGAACGCTTCTTGTGTAATGCAAAATGAGAACACAAAGAAAGCAAGCGCAAGTAGTCCAAAAAACATTCAATCTTCTGAAACACATTCATTTTCCCAATCTCAACAGGAGAGAAAATTGACTGTTGAGCCTGAAAAAATGGATCGGCAACAATAAAAAATGTCGGACGACGGACATAAAAGCCTGAGAAAATGGGCTGTCTTTTCAGGAATAGCCATCCAAATGGGTGTGACTATTGGCCTTGGTGCTTTTGTGGGAGTTAAGTTAGATGAGAGTTATCCCAACCGATACTCTGCCTTTACCGTCATATTTTCTCTTCTAGGAGTTTTCATCTCCCTTTACGCCTTGATAAAACAACTTCAAAATTTGAATAAGAAAGATTAGCGAGATGAAAGTGAACAAATTCTTTTATATACCCTTGTATCTTATTTTGTTAACAACGATTCTCTACTTCATACAAAATATGGTAATTGGAAGCCTGAAGGATACTTATGATTTTTATTATTCCGTTTCAAAAATATACATCTTCCATTTTACTATAACCTTTATAATCCTTTCAGTCCTTTATTTGATAAGCAAGAAAGCCCCACAATTTATTGGTTATACCTTTATGGGATTTATTTTGTTTAAGATGATTGCCACGGTTGTATTTCTGATTCCTCTCATTAAATTAGAAGGCATTTCCAAGATTCCAGATTTTATTTCCTTTTTTGCACCTTACTTCGTTTATCTTTTCTTTGAAATAATGATCACTTTAGCACTTTTGAAACGTTCCGACACCTAAGCATTTAGGGTTAATTTCCATAAAAAAAACAAATATCATCTACCGCTTTTTATTTTGGGTAAAAGTTGTACTTTTGCACCACTTTTTAAGACCATAATAATTTATTGTATTTAACATTATGAGGTTTACTCAATCACTAATCGGTTCTTTGGCAATTGCAGCTGTGTTTTTATTGCCTTTTCTAGGTATGGCATCTAGCCAACAAGAGGAGCATACGGAAGGCAAATTCAACCCAAAGGAGTTGATTAACTCCCACGTTTGGGATTCCCACGAATTTCATATTGCCGATTGGGGCGGTCATCCCATAACTTTGGCTTTGCCAATTATCCTATGGACCGATAATGGAATTGTTGCTTTCTCTTCTTCAGAGTTTCACCACGATAACAGTGGAACTACAGTAGTAGAAAAGAATGGTGAAAAATTTGTTAGATACAACGAGCATATTTTTTACGCCGATCGTTTTGACAAACAAAAATTTGAAGAGACAAGTACGGTAGGACGTCCTTTCATGTATGAGGACAGACCTCTGGATTTTTCTATTACCAAAACAGTGTTCTCAATGTTTTTTGTTTCCTTGCTTCTGGTGTTGATCTTTGGCTTCTCTGCCCGTCATTACAAGAAAAACAAAATGGCCCCAAGAGGGATGTCTGGTTGGTTGGAACCTATCATTTTGTTTGTGAGAGACGAAATCGCTATCCCAAACATTGGCAATAAATATCAAAAATATATGCCCTTATTGTTAACCACTTTTTTCTTTATTTGGGTAAACAATCTTATAGGCTTAATTCCATTTTTCCCTTTTAGTGGTAACGTTACAGGGAACATTATCTTTACTTTGGTAATGTCCGTTATTGTGTTTCTTGTTACAATCTTTAGTGGAAACAAATATTACTGGAAACACATCCTTACTCCGGATGTTCCAAAAGCATTATACCCCATTATGGTCCCGATAGAAATCATCGGGATGTTTACAAAGCCTTTTGCGCTTATGGTTCGTTTGTTTGCGAACATTACCGCTGGGCACATTATAATTTTGAGCCTTGTTGGCTTGATTTTTATCTTTGAAACCGCATTTATCTCTCCGGTGTCAATAGCGTTTGTACTTTTCATGAGTGTGTTGGAACTTCTAGTTGCAGCACTTCAAGCTTATGTATTTACATTGCTTGCAGCATTGTTTATTGGTCAAGCGGTGGAGGAACATCATTAATTTTGTTTAATTATTTTTAAAAAGTTTCAATTATGACAGGAACATTAGCAGCAGTAGGAGCCGGATTGGCCGTAATCGGTGCCGGTATCGGTATTGGTAGAATTGGTGGTTCAGCAATGGACGCAATCGCAAGACAGCCAGAGGCTACAGCAAAAATTCAAACCGCAATGATTATTGCAGCAGCTCTTGTAGAGGGTGTTGCTCTTTTCGCAGTGGTTGTGGCATTGATTGCCTAATTTTAGAAATCCAACATTCCGTAGCGGTTGGCTGCGGAATGTTGTTTTAAACAAAAGATAATTATTTTAGAAATACTCATCACATGAATATAGTAGCACCAGAGAGTTTAATATTTTGGACCACCCTCATATTTTTATTGCTTTTGGTTCTTTTGCGCAAGTTTGCTTGGAATCCAATTCTAGGGGCGGTAAGAGGTCGTGAAACTTCTATCAATGATGCCTTGGCAGCAGCAGAAAAAGCGAAACTCGAGATGCAGAACATGCATGCAGATAACGAGAAATTGCTTCAAGAAGCTCGGGCTGAAAGAGAATTAATGATGAAAGAAGCTCGTGAAATAAAGGCGAAAATGATTTCTGATGCAAAAGAGGAGGCAAAGAGTGAGGCCGACAAAATGGTCGCACATGCACAAGCCGCAATCGAAAGTGAAAAGAAATCAGCTATCGCAGAATTGAAACAACAAGTAGCAAGCCTATCAGTAGAAATTGCTGAAAAAGTTGTGAAACACGAACTTTCTGACAAAGAAAAACAATTGCAACTTGTAGATCAAATGTTAGGCGAAGCCAAACTTAATTAAGTTAGCGCCAAGTCAAACTAAACTAACAATCCATGAGCAACAGGGCATCGATCAGATACGCAAAAGCAATTTTGCAGACCGCAAACCAAAACAACACAACTGCTGTTTTATTCGGGGACATGCAATCCGTTTACGATACTATTGAAGGAAGTCGCGAATTGCAGACGGTTCTTCAGAGTCCAGTTATCAAGGCAATCGACAAAAAACAGGCCTTGTTGAAAATATTTAGTGGACAGTCCGAAACAACACATTCTTTAATCAACATTTTGGTTGAAAACAAGCGTACGCCGTTGTTAGGAAAAGTGGCAAAAAGCTTTATCGATCTTTACAATGAAGAACAAGGTGTGAAGGTGGCAAATGTAATTACCGCCATCCCACTTTCTTCCGAATTGGAATCGAAAGTGTTGGCTAAAGTAAAGGAATTGACAGGTAGCGAAAAAGTTACTTTGAAAAGTGAAATAGACCCAACAATCATCGGAGGATTTATTCTTCGAGTGGGAGATATTCAATACGATGCAAGCATCGTTAACCAATTCCGAAATTTAAAAAGAGAATTCAATAAATCAATATAAGTACGAGGTCACCCTGAGCGCAGTCGAAGGGTAAAATCTAATATCTAAATAAAAATGGCAGAAGTAAAACCAGCTGAAGTATCAGCAATATTGAAGCAACAGCTTACAGGCTTTGAAGCAACAGCTTCCCTGGATGAAGTAGGAACTGTTTTGACCGTGGGTGACGGTATTGTCCGTGCTTATGGACTTTCAAACGCCCAATATGGTGAATTGGTGGCTTTTGAAAGTGGGCTAGAGGGTATCGTATTGAACCTAGAAGAAGACAACGTAGGGATTGTACTTTTAGGACATTCAAAGGAAATCAAAGAAGGATCAACCGTAAAACGTACCCAGCGAATCGCCTCTCTGAAAGTTGGGGAAGGTATTGTTGGCCGTGTGGTTAACACACTAGGTGAACCGATAGATGGAAAAGGTCCTATCACTGGTAAAACTTACGAAATGCCATTGGAACGTAAAGCTCCAGGGGTTATATATCGTCAACCAGTTACCGAGCCACTTCAAACAGGTATTAAATCTATCGATGCTATGATTCCCGTTGGCCGTGGTCAGCGTGAACTTGTGATTGGTGACCGTCAAACAGGAAAATCCACCGTTTGTATTGATACCATTTTGAACCAAAAAGAATTTTATGACGCAGGAAAACCTGTGTACTGTATATATGTTGCAATAGGCCAAAAGGCTTCCACCGTAGCAAACATTGCTAGCGTTCTTGAAGAAAAAGGTGCACTGGCTTATACGACCATTGTTGCTGCAAACGCATCCGATCCTGCTCCAATGCAGGTATATGCTCCTTTTGCTGGTGCTGCAATTGGTGAATATTTTAGAGATACTGGTCGTCCAGCCTTGATTATTTATGATGACCTTTCAAAACAAGCCGTTGCTTATCGTGAGGTTTCTCTTTTGCTTCGTCGTCCACCAGGACGTGAGGCGTATCCTGGAGACGTTTTCTACCTTCACTCTCGTTTACTAGAGCGTTCTGCAAAAGTGATTGCAGATGATAAAATCGCCAGCGAAATGAACGACCTTCCTGAAGTTTTAAAACCTATCGTGAAAGGTGGAGGTTCCCTTACCGCACTTCCAATTATCGAAACTCAAGCAGGGGACGTTTCTGCATATATTCCGACAAACGTAATTTCTATTACTGACGGACAGATTTTCTTGGAATCCGACTTGTTCAACGCAGGGGTTCGTCCTGCGATTAACGTAGGTATTTCCGTATCACGTGTGGGTGGTAACGCTCAGATTAAATCAATGAAGAAAGTAGCAGGTACCTTGAAGCTGGACCAGGCTCAGTTCCGTGAATTGGAAGCCTTTGCTAAGTTTGGTTCCGATTTGGATGCTGCGACAATGAACGTAATTTCAAAAGGTCAACGTAACGTTGAAATCTTGAAGCAAGCCCAAAACGACCCTTACACCGTAGAAGATCAGATTGCAATTATTTACGCAGGTTCAAAAAACTTGTTGCGAAACGTTCCAATCAACAAGGTAAAGGAATTTGAAAGAGATTACCTAGAAATGCTAAACGTGAAGCACAGAGACACTCTTGATGCGTTAAAAGCAGGTAAGCTAACCGATGAGGCAATTGATGTAATGACAAAAGTGGCCAACGATCTTTCAGCGAAATATAAAAAGTAATTCGGAATTCAGAATTCTGAATTGGGAGCGCTTTTCATAATTCTGAATTCATAATTCTTAATTAAAAAATGGCTTATATCCCTCGAAATAATGCGATTGTTGACAAGTCATTTTACTTTGCTTGCAAGATTGTGGTTTATGCTGAGGAATTAAAAGCGAATCGTTTTTACGAAATAGCAAATCAATTACTAAAATCCTGAACAAGTATTGGTGCCAATGTGAGGGAATCTCAAAGAGGTGTTAGCACAAAGGATTTCAAAAATAAATTAGGAATAGCCTTGAAGGAAGCAGATGAAACTTCATTTTGGCTAGATATAATTGAGGAAACAAAAATTTACGAAGTTCCTGTTGAACTTCGAAATGATTGTGAAGAGTTGATGAAACTTTTAGTAACCATAATTAAAAATTCATAATTATTTTGTCATAATTCTGAATTCATAATTCATAATTAAAAGAATGGCTAATCTTAAAGAAATACGTAACAGAATATCCTCCGTAGGTTCAACAATGCAGATTACAAGTGCTATGAAAATGGTTTCTGCTGCAAAGTTGAAGAAGGCTCAGGATGCTATTACAGCAATGCGTCCTTATTCTGAAAAACTTACCGAATTACTTCAGAACTTAAGCGCCACCCTCGATGCAGATATGGGCGGTAAATATTCTGAACAACGGGAAGTAAACAAAGTCTTGGTTGTCGCTATTACCAGCAATCGTGGGTTGGCAGGTGCTTTTAACAGTAATGTTATTAAGGAAGCGCGCCATTTGGTTGCTGATACCTACGCTGGCAAGAAAGTGGATTTTATGACCTTAGGAAAGAAGGGGAATGATATCCTAAAGAAAAATAATCCTATTTTTGAAAACAACAACGGCATCTTCGACGACCTTTCTTTTGAAGGTACTGCCGAGATTGCCGAGAAATTGATGGATCTTTATTCAGAAGGGAAATATGACAAAATAGTATTGGTTTATAATAGCTTCAAAAATGCAGCAACCCAAGTGGTGATGGCTGAACAATTTCTGCCTATTATGCCCGCACAAAATCTGGAAGAAGGATCTAAATCTTCCGACACCTTCTATATTTTTGAACCATCTAAAGAGGAAATCGTAGAAGCTTTGATTCCTAAGAGCTTGAAAACACAATTGTTCAAAGCCCTTCGCGATAGCGTAGCTAGTGAGCACGGTGCCCGAATGACCGCGATGCACAAAGCAACGGACAATGCCACCGAGCTTAGAGACGCCTTAAAACTACAATATAACAAAGCCCGTCAGGCTGCCATTACCAACGAGATACTAGAGATTGTGGGTGGTGCAGAAGCATTGGCAGGATAGCTTCGGTACATCTCGACCATGTTCGGGACACTCAGCTACCTTTGTTTTTATAAATTCATTCACCCTTCCAGCGTTCTAAATGCTGGAGGGGTTTATTTTTGAACTAATTTGAGAAATTTGCAAGACCTTAATCCTTTTTCCCATTGAAGTTGTATATATTATTTATCTTCATTTCAAATTCCCTATAATTAAATACCTTTTCGTAGTTGGTTTCTAACTGCGTAGTTCCATCATATATTCACAAAACCAAAAAGGAGAAATGCTACTCTCTGTAGCCGTTTCTCCTTATCCCACTACTACAAATGGTGAAGATTATTTCGGATCCATCGGTTTGGCGAGTTTTGAGTTTTTCATTTCAAATAAAGTATCGCTCTCCAGAAGTTTTTTCACCACAAACAACACCATGATAATAAACAATAGTGACACCACCCTCCATTCCTACGGATCCCGTCCATTCACTACTGTTTTGTGAATAAGGAAAAATGGAACATATTCGCTCAAGCTGGATATGGTTACGGATTTGAAGTCCAAACGCAAGGAGTAATACAAAACAGCGCCCTTACCATCTACAACATCGGTCCTGGGGCTCATTATCAAATTGGAGAGAAACTATCCCTAAAACTTTTAAAACCCTATTTCAACTATTTCCTCATAAAAGAAGGATTCAACTGCTTTTTGAAGTTCTCATACATTTTGGGAGCAATCAACTTTTTCTCAAGTAGAAGATCGATGTAATACGTTGTTTGTGCCCCATGAGTAGCCACAGCCATCTTCTGTCCTATGGTAAAAATTCCCTTTCGTTGCTGCGGAAACAAACGAAACATCTTGAGATTTGTATCCATCGCATCTTCAAAGTTTTTATCCTCAAACTGAATGTACATCAAGTTTTGATAGGCCTCAAGACTCTTGCCGTTCAATTCAATAGATTTTTTTAGATTCTCAATTGCCTTTTTCCTATCTCCATTCGCATTATAAGACAACCCGAGGTTATAAAAGCTCTTCGCATCAGGATTGTCTCCGACACTGGCTTTTAAAATGTGCTCGTGAGATTCTTTTAAATTTCCCTCCAAACTGTAAAGAACTCCTAGATTGTTGTGCGCAGGTGTATGAATGGGATACGTTGCCAGTGCCTGCTTGTAGTAAAAAACACTTTTAGCTATCAACGAGTCCTTCGCTTCTTGGGTCATCTCCCCAACAGTTACTTTCTTAAAAAAATCATTTGCCAAAAGCATATTCAACTTAACAGATTTTGGTGCGGTTTCTAGATCTTTTTCAAGTAGAGTCACTAAGTTATGCCAATCTTGGTTTCTGGTAAATACCTTTACCGAACTCGCGGCAATAATAAGCGCGCTAATTCCCCAAAACACGTAATTCAATCTAGGAAAAGTTCCCTCCGATTTTGAAGTCATGTCTATCCGGCTCATTTTCAACACTAACCATCCCGCCACAATACAAAACCCCAACGAAGGAATATAGGCAAACCTTTCAGCAATAATCCCTACGGCAGGTTTTACCAAATTTGAATACATTGAAATGGTCACAAAAAAGAAAGCCAACCCATACACCAAAACCGATTTGGTTTTTAGTTTCCAAAGTGTAAAAAGAGCAAGCGGAACCACAATTATAACCCCGAGCCATACATACATATTCTCCCATCCCACAATGGAAACGTGGTCATAACCATAATAACTAAGCAACGGATGTGGCACAAAAAGCAACTTAATATAATAAAACACCGAATAGAAAGCCATCGGAATCTTTTCAAAAAAGCTAGCTCCGTTCACAAACAAAGGGTTTTCAATAAAAAGAAGACTTCGGTTTCCGGTGGTCTCAATGAGTTGGGTATTGATGAGCCTGTAAATAATTAACGGCATTAATAAGGCTCCAACGATTTTTAGATGTACTTTCCAATTCACCTTTTCAAAAAAGTAAATTGTCAAAGGGATAATTGCCAAGAAAGTAAGAGATGACAATTTCGATAGAAAAGACAGCACCATAAATACGAAAACTCCAGCGAGCCAAGCCCAATGTTGCTTTCGAGCATATTTAATAGCACTTACCAAAGCCAACAACGCAAACAGAAAACAAAGTAATTCATCCCTAGATTTCACATTGCCCACCACTTCTGTATGAATAGGATGTACAATAAAAAGAACTGTAATAACAAGCGGTAAAATCCAATGATAGTTTTTAAAAAAAGAACTTAGAATTTTGAATATCAACAAGCAAGTAAGACTATAAAGAAGGAGATTTATAAGATGGCTAACGAACGGTTTCGCTCCAAAAATCCCATATTCAATTGCAAATGAGGTTAAAGTAATTGGCCGATATCCATAACTCTGATCGCTAGATTCCAAGTATCTCGATTTGAACAAGGTCGAAATTCCCGAAAACCCTTCCGCTACCTTTTTGTTGTTAACGATAACATATTCATCGTCAAAACCATAATCATTGGTAAGTGTATTTCCATAAATGAGAAAGCATAAGCCCACAATTAGGTATAAAGTAATCTTGGAATGTTTTCTTGACATAGTTAGGCTAGGGTTGATTGAGGTAAATATACATAGAAAATGAAAATAGAAATTGAGGATACTTATTTTTAGCAAACTGAAAACATCCGTTAAATTCGATTGGTTTCTTATATTTGAATATCTTTAAGAATCAGTCCCAAATCCGTTAGACCTTGATTTACCTTAACGCCATCTCTTATTATTTACCAGATAAATTCGTTAATAATGAATTCATAATAAATGAATATTTGGAATATGGAAAAGGCACAACTGAAGAAATTACTTCAGAATCTATTTTTCAAAAATGTGGTATTAGAAAGCGATACAGAGCCGACCTTGAAGATACCACAAGAGATCTTGGGAATAGAGCGGCCAATTTACTTTTTGAAGAATGGAAAATTGACAGAGCAACTATCGATTATTTAATTTTCGTAAGTGATGCTTTAGAGTACAAAGGCCCTTCCACTTCAGCTGTTATGCAAAATGATTTAGGATTGGAGCAAAATACGGCAACTTTAGATATTCTTCAGGGTTGTACTGGTTGGGTTTACGGTTTAAGCATTGCCAAGGCAGTGATTCACTCAGGGATGGCAAAAAATGTTTTGATTATTACAGGCGATGTTCCAAATAGGGTAATTCACCCAAAAGATATTGAATTGACCAGTATATTTAGTGATGGCGCTGCCGCGAGTTTGATTTCAGCCGAAAAACTGGAAAACGGGATTAACACGGCTATTGGAGATTTTATTTTTGGAACGGATGGTCGAGGAGAAAAACATTTGAAAGTTGAAAGATCGGGAACAAGACATCCAGTAGATATTGATTGGCTTAAAAAATACCAAAACATTCCCTCACGTTTGGAAGGTGGGAGATTGCGGATGGACAGCCCAAAAATATTCATGTTTGTCATAAGGCGGGTTCCCCAATTGATAAAAGCCGTGCTGGAAAAACATCAATTGGAATTAGAAGATATCGACTATTTCGTTTTTCATCAGGCCAACGGAACGATGCTAGAATTTCTCAGGAAACGAATGAAAATCCCAAAAGAGAAGTTTATCATTTCCATTGAACATATTGGAAACACCGTGTCAGCAACTATTCCCATTGCCATAAAAGAAATGGTGGATCAACAAAAAATAAAGAAGGAACAAAAAATCCTAGTAGCCGGTTTTGGAATTGGCTTTACTTGGGGAGCAACCATATTAACCAAATAATAGTATTGATGAATAACATCGGAGAATTTATAAGTACCCTAGAAACCGAATTTGACGAACTGGAACCAGGAACTTTAAAGCCAGACACAAAATTCAGTGATTTGGACGAATGGAGTTCCATGCACTCGTTAATTATCATTGCGTTAATCGATACCGAGTATGAGGTAACTATAACGGGTGAAGATTTAATGAGCATAAGCAAAGTGGAAGAGCTTTACAACATTGTAAAATCAAGAATGAAACAATAATGGCCTTTTTTTCAATTCAAGATATAGCCGTAAAAGGAATTGCAGCAGCAGTTCCATCCAATGTGGTTTCCAATTGGGATTACGATCTATTGACTGAAAGTGAAAAAAAGTTGTTAATTAAAACCACTGGCGTTGAAGAACGTAGAATGGTCTTACCGGGAATGGCAACTTCCGATTTATGTTTTGAAGCGACCGAAAAGTTATTGCAAGAGCTCGAGTGGAAAAAGGAAGAAATTGAAATCCTCATATTCGTTTCCCAGTCGACAGATTATTATTTACCCGCAACTTCAATTATTTTACAAGACAGGCTTGGTTTAAACAAGTGCTGTATGGCTTTTGACATCGGTTTGGGCTGTTCTGGCTATGTTTATGGACTTTCCGTAATAGCTGGAATGATGAAGGGTGCGGGGCTTAAAAAAGGACTTTTAATGGTGGGAGATGTTTCTACGATTACCTGTTCCAAGGATGATAAAAGCACCTATCCTTTATTTGGAGATGCCGGAACTGTTACAGCTTTACAATTTGAAGAAAACGCAGATCCAATTAGTTTTGATTTAAATAGTGATGGTTCTGGAAAGGATGCGATTATCATTCCACACGGGGGAATTCGAAATCTAACTTCACCTGAATCATTTGTAAAAGAAGAGATAGCTCCCGGAATCGTCCGTTCCAAAATGGAATTATCATTGAACGGACTCGACGTTTTCAACTTTTCAATCAAAGAAGTTCCAAACTCTCTAAAAGAATTTCTTCTGAAAACAGGAACCAGTACTGAATCTTACGATTATTTCGTGATGCATCAGGCCAATAAATTGATGAACGAAACCATCAGAAAAAAGATAAAGTTTCCACCAGAAAAAGTTCCTTATTCCATTTCAAAATATGGAAATACGAGTTCGGCTTCTATTCCGTTGACAATTGTGAGTGAATTGGCCAAGGATTTAAAAAACTCTGAAAAGAGATTACTTCTCGCTGGGTTTGGAGTCGGTTTATCTTGGGGTTCCGTATCTCTAAATTTGAAAAACATTATTCTCCCAGAAATCTTAGAGTTATGAATCCTTTTTCGCTTCAAAATAAAACAATCTTGATCACAGGTGCCTCCTCTGGCATCGGCGCAAAAACCGCCGAAGTCGTCGCGAATCTCGGAGCAACCGTGATCTTAACTGCAAGAAACGAGGAACGCTTAAAAGAAGTTTTTAAAAGACTTCCGAAAGGAGAACATCAAATTATTTTAGGAGATTTAACCGATGAGGAAGCGATTAAGGAAATTGTAAACCGAGTTCCGAATCTTGACGGAATAGTACACAGCAGTGGCATAGTGAAACATTTTCCAGTGAAATTTATTGGTAAAAAGCAAATTAGAGAAATGTATGAAATCAATTACGAAGCCCCCGTTGTGCTAACAAGTTCTCTACTGAAATCAAAAAAAGTAAATAAAGGGGCCTCGGTAGTTTTTATGTCATCGGTGGCGTGTCATTTTCCAAATAAAGGCGGCGCACTTTATTCGGGTACCAAAGCGGCAATAAATAGTTATAGTAAAACCTTGGCTTTGGAACATGCGCCCCAGAAAATTCGGAGTAATGTGATTCTTGCGGCTATGGTAAAAACGCCTTTATTTGATGAAGCCGAAAAAACGGTAAGCAAGGAATTGATGGATAAACATGGAGCGCAATACCCCTTAGGTTTTGGAGAAGCGGAAGATGTTGCAAATGCCATTGCTTTTCTCTTATCTCCCGCTTCAAAATGGATTACAGGAACACATATAATAATGGACGGCGGACTAACGGCAGGCGTGTAATATGGAATATTCAATCATCATTCCAGTTTTTAACAGCGAACAATCCCTTGCCGAATTGCAAGAACGAATTATTTCTGTTTTCAAGAACATTTCCGAAGAATTTGAAGTCATTTTTGTGGATGATTTTTCGCAAGATAACAGTTGGAATGTATTGCTCGCTTTGAAGAATAAAAGTCCGAATAAAGTGCGACTTTTTCGTCTAGGAAAAAACTTTGGGCAACACAATGCCACCATCTGTGGGTTTCATCAAGCTAAAGGGAAATGGATTATCACGATGGATGACGACCTACAACAATCTCCCGGAGATATACCGCTGCTGATTAAAAGGCAAAAGGAAACTGGAGCTAACGTGGTTTATGGTATTTCCAATGAAAACCATCCACTTTATCGAAAAGTGGGAAGCAAGGCGTATAAGCAATCAGCTAAACATCTTCATGGATCCTTTGGAAATGGCTCTTCGTTTCGCCTCGTTGATGCCACTTTGATTGATAGAGTAAAACAACACAAACAACAGTTCAATTTTATTGATGAAATACTGCATTGGCACACCAATTTCATTGAATGTGTAAAAGTATCGCATGCACCCAGAAAATATGGTAATTCAGCATATTCTCCTCAGAAATTATGGATTCTTGCCAATAACAATACGCTGAATTACAGCAATTGGCCCCTTAAGTTGATGATGTATTTTGGAGGTATTTTCTCTTTCATTTTTATTCTGGTCGGGATTTATTTTATCGTCAAAAAAATCATTTTTGATGTTTCGGTTCCTGGGTTTACGGCTCTAATTGTCTCCATCAGTTTTTCAGCAAGTTTGATGTTGCTATGCTTCGGAATCTTGGGATACTATCTCAAGAACATACTTTCACGGCTCAATCAGCAACCGGCGTATTTCATAAAAGAAGAATTATGATTATCAAGAAATACGGAATCACTCTTGAAAGATTGACTGAGGCTGATATAGAATTGGTACGCCAGCACCGCAATAGCGAACTTATAAGAAAGCGAATGTTCTATCAGCAGTTGATAACTGAAGAAGAACAAAAAAAGTGGTTCCAGACAATCAATAATGATCTCAATTATTACTTTTTAATTCTTCATAAAGGAAAAAAGATTGGACTTACCCACGCCAATATTGATTCTTACGAGGAAGGAGTTTCCCACGGCGGAATTTTTATTTGGGAACCTACCGCTATGCAATCACACTTACCTATAATTGCTTCAGTTTGTGCTACAGATCTTATTTTCTTTTTGGTGAAAATGAAAAGGAGCATGGCTGAGGTTCGTGCAGACAACAAGATTGCGTTGGAATACAATCAGAAATTTGGATATAAGATTGTAACAGAACTTTCTGATAACGAAAAGTATGTGTTGGAACTCACGCCAGAAAATTATTTAGAAACAGCCAAAACCATCCGGGAAATGGTAAAAAAGATGAGCGGCGATTTTTCTGAACTTACTTGGGCGGATATTGAACTTCCAAAGAAAAAACCCGAGGGGATTTATGAAAATCTTCCTTTATATTTATCTGAGCATATTTCTTTTGAAACGTGAGTAATTCTGTCGAAACATAAAGAGGTCAGAGGCAAAATCAAAAACTACCTTTCTCACTTTAATTTACTTCTTCCCAGTTTAGGGGATTAGCAAGAACTCAAAAACCCCAAAGGTCTCTGAGACCTTAGGGGTTTGGAGAAGACACAATTTAGAGTGGACTTAAATTCCGAAATTACCACCATCTTATTTCTTATAATTATGATCTAATGCCATACTCTTTACACTTAAAACCAATTTTCTAAATGCAAATGGTAAATTGAAAAATAAGGTGATTATCGCTAAAATAGATTTCACTTTCAATTTGGAAAAAGGGAATTTCAGCTTAGTAAAGAGATTCACTTTAGGTTTTTCAAAATAATATCCCAATTGAGAAGCTACATCATAAGTCGCATATTCAAGATGATTAATCTGTTTTTTGGTTAATTTCGTTTTCCACCCTTCTACCATTTTGGCGTCGATGGGTTTCATCAAACTTTCGTGTTTCTTGGTAATTGCCGTGGTATAGTCTTCGAATCTTTTTACTGTGGTTTTCCGATATGCCATCATGCCTTCATTAAATTCGATTTCCAAAAAACGACAAAGCGATTGTATAGTTGCCTCAGGACTTAAAACCAAGTCTTCATATTTAAGCAAATAGTAATTCTCAGGATAAATTTTCTTGAGATTTGAAAGGTTTTTGTTGTATCGGCTCCATAAATAACCCACCGCCAGCGCATCTTTTCTTTTAAAGGTTTTTATCTGTCCAGCTCCTGTACCTCGTGGATCCCGAACCATGTGAATCAATTTCGCTTCTGGATTTATTCGCATCATTCGTTCACAGAAATTGGAATATATAGGATGTTTATCGCCATATAACTCAATTTTTTTCGTTTTAAATGAAGCGTTGTAACTCGCGCGTATTCGATTACAAGCTTCATTAAAATTTTCTATTTTCGGTTGTTGTAAGAAGGATTCTTCTACAATCTCTCTTGGCACCTTCCACATAAGTCGAAAAGGCCGGTCCACATAGACATCATCGATAAAATTTGTGATTGTCTTGTCGTTCCAATCGATTATATGTTTGTATTTCCTTTCTAAATGAAGCACAAAAAAAGACTCTGGCGGCACGACGATATTTGGATGTGCGTCCAAAATATTGGCTAGAAGAGTAGTTCCAGAGCGGCCAATGGCCATAACATAAAAATTCTTGCTCATTGCTTTGGAATAAAGGGCATACTGGGTTTGCTTTTCAATTCGCGCAGCCAAATTGGAAGTTGGTAATAAAGTCGCAATTTATCTCTTTCAAAAAGTAAACTTGTTGGAATTGCTTCAACTATTGAATCTACCGAAGTTGTTCGACTATAATCATATCTTTCACCAAATTTACCACAATACTTTTCCAAAATTTCAATTTCCTCTTTAGACAGTTTCTCTTTCCATTTTTCTTTAAAGGAATTGTCAATCGGTTTTGAAAGGTTTTTATGCACTTTGGCAATTCCTATTTCTCGTACTTTCTTCGCTTTTTCGTTTGCAGATCTATCCACATAAGCTGAAATGGCTTTCGCAATCCGTTTGTGATACTTGAGCATTTCTGGATGAAATTCGAGATTGAAGAAATTCGCCAATCGTTCCAATTCATCTTTTGGATTGTCTAGCAAATCTTCATATCGAAGCGTGATGAAATTTTCAGGAGACTCCTGCTTTGATTTTTCAATTTCTAAATTGGTCATAACCCAACCCAACCCTAGATTTTTAATACTTTTATACTTGTGAAGATTCAAAATAGAACTCACATTTCCACGATAATCGCGAACTAGATGGATAAACTTCGCATCGGGATAAATCTCCTGTAGCAATGGAATCATAATAGCATAAATCGGGTTTTTATCTACAATGAGCCTCGTTATTTCTTTTGCGTGAAAGGATTTTGAAGAGACATAAACCTGCTTACAAACTTCACCATAAGAGGTGATTTCAGGTAAATTTTCAAGTCTACGATTAAGGGCTTCTAAGTCCAATTCCCATAGTAAAACCATTTTTTCTTCCTTGAATAAATCTTTTATAAATTGAGCTTTAAAGTCTCTATTCCAAATGGTCTTGTTTTGATATTTATGTTTTAAATGAAGTACGAATCGGGATTCTAAGGGGGCGCAGATGTTGGGATGCGAATCCAACATAGTTTGCAACAGGGTAGTTCCAGAACGGTCCTTTGCCACTAAAAAAGCAATGGGAGCTTGGGTGGGAATAAATTCTGTTGCAGAGGCGGTCATTCAGTTTTATGGCGATTTATCAGGAAAATAATTCCCAAAATGTAGTTTCAAATATAGTCTTTTCCAGCATTCTTCTATAAGCGCACACTATTGCGGGTTTTATAAATTAGCTTACTTTTGGGTGTACAACCTTCGTCATTTGCGAGTAATTATGATTCCATTACACCAGTCTTTTATTTCAGGAAATGAAATTAAATATATTGAAGAAGTCATTAAAACTGGCAAGCTTTCTGGCAATGGAAAATTTACCGAGTTATGTCATCAATTTTTTCAAAATCAATTTGGTTTCACTCACGCCAAACTCACCGATAGTTGTACCGCGGCATTGGATATGGTTTCCATTCTTCTAAACATTTCTCCTGATGATGAAGTAATAGTGCCTTCCTATACCTATATTACTTCAGCAAATCCTTTCGTTTTAAAAGGCGCTAAAATCGTTTATGCCGATTCGCTACCGGACCATCCTAATATTGATCCGGCTCAGCTTCCAAAGTTGATTACTAAAAAAACAAAGGCCATTGTCGTGATGCATTATGGTGGAGTTGCCTGCGAAATGGACGAGATTATGGAGATTGCCAACTCCAACAATATCTGGGTAATTGAAGATGCCGCTCATAGCCTGGGAGCTATGTATAAGAATAAATATTTAGGAAGTATCGGGCATTTTGGCGCATTTTCATTCCACGCTACAAAAAATGTAAGTTCTGGTCACGGCGGACTTTTAGTTATCAATGACGAAGAATTTGTGGAACGCGCCGATATTATTTGGGAAAAGGGAACGAATCGGAAAATGTTTCTCGATGGCGAAGTCAATAAATACGAATGGTACGACGTCGGCCTTTCTTTTTATCCTTCCGAAATTACTGCCGCATTTCTGTGGGCACAACTTCAGCATCTTTTAAACATTAATAGTGAGCGAGTAAAAGCTTGGAATTATTATTACGAATCTTTAAAAGGTATTCCGCAAATAGAGCTTCTGAAGGTGGAAGATTATGCCAAACACAACGCACATTTATGTTGTA
>JBLWTS010000010.1:0-52557 GCA_048270045.1 Aequorivita sp. | reverse complement strand
CCTTCTTACTGAAAACCTACAAGGAGCCTCGCTGAAAAAGCGAGCAACACCTTGCAGGAAAATCCGTCTTTCTTTTTCTTTATTCTCTTCTCTCTCTCTGCTCTATATTCTCTCACTTATTAACCGCCACCTTATAATTAATCCCATAAGTCTTGGTCAAATTGTCGTCGTTAAAAATCTCTTTTACAGGGCCTGTGGCAATTTTTTTTACATTCAAAAAGGTAACCCAGTCAAAATATTCAGGGACGGTTTGAAGGTCGTGATGCACGACAATTACAGTTTTTCCTGCCTTTCTCAATTCTTTTAAGATATTGATGATAGCAATTTCAGTTGTTGCATCCACACCCTGAAAAGGTTCATCCATAAAATAGATTGAAGCATCCTGAGCCAAGGCGCGTGCAAGAAACACCCGTTGTTGTTGTCCGCCGCTTAATTGACTAATTTGTCTATTTCGATAGGAAAGCATTCCAACCTTTTCCATAGATTCCAATGCGATTTTCTTTTCTTTCGCTCCAGGACGTTTTATCCAACCTAAACTTCCGTAGGTTCCCATCAACACCACATCAAAAGCAGTGGTGGGGAAATCCCAGTCCACACTTCCTTTTTGTGGGACATAGGCGACCATTTTTCGTTGTTTTGAATAGGGCTCACCGAAGATGGTTACACTTCCGGCAATCGATTTAATGATGCCCAAAATGGCTTTAATCAAGGTTGATTTTCCAGCGCCGTTTGGTCCTACAATGGCCATTAGAACACCTTCCGGAACAGACAGGTCAATATCCCACAGCACGGGTTTGTAGTTATATGCCACAGTAAGGTCATCTACTTTAACAGCGATTTTTTCTTCCATTATTTTAATGCGTTTACAATGGTATTCACGTTGTATCTGAACATCCCAATATAGGTTCCTTCTTCGGTGCCAGGGTTGCCAAGAGCGTCACTGTAAAGCGATCCACCGATTTCAACATTGTGTTTTTTGGAAATTACTGCAGCTTTAAGCGCTTCAATTGTTCGGCGTGGAACAGAGCTTTCAACAAAAATAGCTTTTACCTTATTTTCAATAATAAATTCCGATAGGTTTTGAACATCCCGCACTCCAGCTTCGGATGCGGTGGAAATTCCTTGTAAACCCACAACTTCGAAATCATACGCTTTTCCGAAATAATTAAAAGCATCGTGAGCTGTGACCAAGATGCGTTTCTCCTTTGGAAGCGTATTGATTGTGGCCATTACTTCCGCTTCAAGACTATCTAATTTGGCTTGATACTTTTTATTGTTTTCAGCGTAAATCTCAGCGTTTTCAACATTTGCTTTTGAAAGTTCATCCGTGACAATTTGTGCAAACTGTTTAAAAAACTGAATGTTGAACCAAACGTGGGGATCGTAATTAGAGCCGAAATTAGCGGAGGCAATCAATTGATCTTTTGGCAATCTATCTCCTAGTGAGACCGTATTCTTATTCCCTTGCATTTTTTCAAAAATATCCACTAATTTTCCTTCCAAGTGGAGGCCGCTGTAAAAAATAATATCCGCGTTATAGAGTTTACTAACATCCCCTTCACTGGCTTTGTATAAATGCGGATCTACTCCAGCGCCCATCAAGCTTTGTAAAGAAATTTGATCTCCTCCAATTTCTGAAACCAGATCTGCCAATATATTCGTTGTAGTGACGACTTTGATTTTTCCGTTTTCGTCAGAAGAATTTTTACAGCTAAAAAGGGTAGTTATTATAAGAAGTATTAAAACTCTTTTCATGATTTGTTTGTTTAGACTCAATGAAGTTTAGGTTGTTTGCATAAAAAGATTTTCGGCAATTTTAAGGGAAATAAAGAATTGATCTTTCCCCACTTGAACTACCATAGAACCATCAAAAAATTCCTTACCGAGAACCGTGATTTTGGTCCCAATACTTATTTTCTTTTTATCCAAATACTGAAGAAATTCGGGACTTGATTCCTTTACTCCCACGCAAACTCCATGATGGTTTTTATCCATTTCAGAAAGTAATTTCTTTTCAGTGCGCTTCAAAACTCCATGTTCATCCGGAATAGGGTCGCCGTGCGGATCAAAATCGGGACTTCCTAAAAATTGATCGAGTCTGACAATAAGTTCATCGGATTGGATATGCTCTAATTGTTCTGCTATTTCGTGAACCTCATCCCAATGGAAATTGAGTTTTTCTACTAGAAATACTTCCCATAAACGATGTTTCCTAATTACATAGGCAGCTAATTTTTTCCCCTCTTCAGTAAGTTGCACTCCTTTATAGCGTTTATAAATGAGCATTTCCTTTTCTGCAAGTTTTTGAACCATATCCGTTACCGAAGAAGGCTTTGTATCCATACTTTCCGCAATAGCATTAGTGCTTATCTCTCCTCCGTTTTCAAATTCTAAATGAAAAATGGCCTTTAAATAGTTTTCTTCAGCAAGGGTCATCATCGGTTTTAAGTTTATACAAAGATATGTTTTTTTAATGTAAAATATCTTTTTAGATTTGCCTAAAATTATAATTAGACAAAATGAACAATAAATTTACTTGGCTGAAATCAATATTGCTTTTAATAACCTCTTCCGCAATTGCCCAGACAAATATTAGTGGAAATATTTCTAGTAATGGAGAACCTCTTCCCTTCGCAAATGTTTATATATCTAAACTCAGCAAAGGAGCGGTAGCCGATGAGCTCGGAAATTACACCATTCTGAATATCCCAAATGGCACATATTCCTTATCAGCTTCATTTGCTGGATTTACAAAAGAATCGAAAACTATCATTCTTTCTGGGGAGACAAAAGAGGTGAATTTTGAATTAAAAGAGAATAACAGCCTGAATGAAGTTGTTATCAGCGGCACATTAAAACCTGTGTTGCGTATAGAAAGCCCCGTGCCAGTAGAAGTATATACTCCTGCATTTTTAAAGAAGAATCCTACTCCCAGTATTTTTGATGCGCTTCAAAATGTAAACGGAGTTCGACCACAATTAAACTGTAATGTCTGCAATACTGGCGATATTCACATCAACGGGCTCGAAGGTCCTTACACTTTGGTGCTTATTGACGGAATGCCTATAGTCAGTGGTCTTTCCACGGTTTATGGCCTTTCTGGAATTCCAAATTCATTGATTGAACAAGTGGAAATTGTGAAAGGACCAGCTTCTTCCTTGTATGGCAGTGAGGCGGTAGGCGGTTTGATTAATGTGATTACCAAATTACCCGAATATGCACCCCGACTCTCCGTAGATGTTTTTGGGACAACTTGGGGTGAGGTAAATTTTGACTTGGGATTGAAACACGATTTCGGAAAAGCCTCAGCGATTTTGGGTGCGAACTACTACAATTACTCCAACCCCAAAGATGAAAATAATGACAATTTTACTGATGTAACCCTTCAGGATCGAATATCTTTATTCAATAAATGGAGTTTTAAACGGAAGGATAACCGAATAGCTTCCGTGGCGGGACGTTTTTTCTATGAAGATCGTTGGGGAGGAGAAATGAACTGGAATCCTACCTTTCGAGGTGGAGATGAGGTGTATGGAGAAAGTATTTACACCGCTCGGTATGAATTATTGGGAAGTTACCAACTTCCCGTGAGTGAAAAAATTCTCTTCAATTTCTCCTATACCGATCACGACCAAAACTCGGTTTACGGCGATGTGGAATATATGGCAAAGCAACGAATTGGATTTGGACAATTCACTTGGGACAAAAAGTTTGGCAAACACGATATGCTCTTTGGCATCGCAGGCCGATATAATTACTATGACGACAACACTACAGCTACTGCAAACGACGAATACAACGAGCCAGAGGAAATTGTGATTCCATCTGTGTTTGTGCAAGACGAATACAAATTCAATGACAAGCACACACTTTTGGCAGGAGCTAGATATGATTATGACGAAAGACACGGAAGCATTTTCACACCCCGATTGGCGTATCGCTTTAAGTTATCTGAAAATGACATAATCCGGCTCAACACAGGAACTGGTTTCCGAGTTGTGAATTTATTTACGGAAGAGCACGCCGCACTTACTGGAGCTCGTGAGGTAGTAATTGAGGGAGAATTAGATCCGGAACGCAGTTATAACGTGAATCTGAACTATTTAAAAAAGTTATATTTCAAAGGAGGAACTTTGTTGAATTTTGAAGCCTCTGTCTGGTACACGTATTTTACCAATGCTATTTTACCCGATTATGATACTAATCCGAATCAGATTATTTATTCAAACTTAGACGGAAATGCTATTTCAAAAGGGATAGGTTTTAATATGGATGCTCATTTTTCGAATCGGTTTAAGGCTATTCTAGGATTTACATATCAAGATGTTACTTCAACTGAAGATGGGGTAACCACCCAACAAATACTTACAGAAAAATTTAGTGCTACTTGGGCTTTGACGTATCGTATTTTCAAATACAATCTTTCGATAGATTACACTGGAAACGTTTTCGGCCCTATGCGATTACCTCTTTTGAGTGAGCTGGATCCACGACCTGATTACAGTCCAACGTGGAGTATTCAGAACATTCAATTTACGTTTGACGGAATTAAAAACTTGGAACTTTATGGCGGCGTTAAGAACCTTTTAGATTGGACACCCGCGAAAAGCACTCCGCTCCTAATTTCAAGAGCAAACGATCCATTTGATAAGGAAGTGGTTTTTGACAACTCAGGAAATGCAGTAGCTACACCAAATAATCCGTATGCGCTCACTTTTGATCCCAACTATGTTTATGCTCCCAATCAGGGTATTCGAGGCTTTTTTGGAATTCGCTATACTTTGCTTTAATATATTTGTGTTTCAAACCTAGCAGGTCTTACACCTTGGCTGAATAAGCTTCAAAGGACAAGTTTAGACCTGTGGGGTTTGTTAGAATTTATCAACATTATATTCCCCGCTCCTTACGAATCTGGTCGTAAGCCTCTTGTACCTTCTTGAACTTTTCTTCCCCACCTTTTCGGTGGGCCTCATCCAAATGTGTGAGTTTGTCTGGATGGTATTTTTAATTTTATAACCGAATATTTGCTTTCAAAAGAAAGAACCTAGGCACGAGTTCATACTCGGTTATAAATATTCCTGTATCGTCGATTGTAATATCTCGGAACACCTTGGTATCCAGTAGGTTTTTTCCAACAATTGAAAGAGAAAGTCTGTTTTTTATAATTTGAATCTTACCCTCAAAATCCATAAAACAATAAGTATCATTATCCCGATCCAAATCAGAAAAATAGTATTGCGAGGATTTCACGGAGAAAGTTAGATTGTCCACGGGCCGATATACGACATCCAAAAAGCTCCGTTTTCTTTTGCTTTCCTGTTTTGTAGAACTTTTATAAATGCTATTGAGATATTCGGTTCCAACATGGAAATTGAATGGACCATTGAACGCAGACCTCACTTCTCCGCCATATTTAAAAGTGGAAGTAATTACTGTGCGCAAATCTCCGTTCACAATATTTTCAAAATTCTGTTTGTTGTACCCTAGTTTTATTTTCAAGTTTGAGGCTAACGACTGGATGTATATGTTGGCATCTGTTTGCAAATTGAAAAATTCCTTATTTCTTAACCGAATCAATTCGTTCAAGGTATAATTCGGCTAATAGACGGATTTTGACCCGAGGTAATCGTAGTTTTTTACAAATATGAATGAAGTATTTGCGTAGAAAACGCTCAATATATTACCCAAAGTATAATTCAAAAAAAACGTACTCGATTTTAGGGGCTCAATATTTTCCAATCCTTTTGAAAATGTGTTGTATTGTGAAAGGATGTATCCATCCTGAACCGCTCCTACAGAAGGGTTTTTACTCTCATATTTAAAAAATGTAGAAACCCGATTGGTTTTGTTCAATTCCCAGTCTGCGGTTATTTTTGGATTTATAAACAAAGGCGAAGAATCCAAAGTTTGATTTTCCGTTTTTAAACTTGTGGAGTTTTGCACAAAACGGATATTTCCCGTGATGCCGAAAGATCCCATTTTCAAACGATAGGACGGTTCGAGGAAAAAATTGAATTGTTTATATTTTGAATCATTCCGAAATCCTTCTAGATTTTCATCTAGCCCCAATAGTTCAAAATCGGAAAAATAACGGTTATCCGAATAATCTAAGCCAACTTTCGCTTTCCATAAATCATTATTTTTTCTTCTTGTGAACAACTCTGAATCAAACCCCATAGCATTAATGGAATTTTCGCTGTTTTGGGAAACAGCGGTAACCTGATTCTCATTTTGAAATAAATCTTCGAAAAAAAACCGGTTATTCCCATATTGTTGCGGATTGTCGGAATAAAGATAGTACCCATTCATAAGCAGAGCCTGATTCTGCTTTAGTTTATTGGTGTATTTAAACCGTTGATCTACCGTAAATGGATCTTCCTTTAAATGTTCATTGGAAAAATCCGTGTTAAAGAGAAGCGATGTATTGGTCTGGGAACGATTACCACTGTATTTTCCAGAATATTCCAATATTTCGGTTTTGGATCTCTCATAGGTTAATTTCGTATTTGCGAATCCGGAAAATGTCTTTCCGTAAAGTTTATAATCTTCAGTTGTAGTAAAATCGCCTGTCGGTAAAAAATAGGTATCCGTGGATTTTCTGAAAAAATCGTTTTCGTCCCAATTCAAAAAGGCAATTGTCTTTAGTTTTATTTTTGGGCTTAGAGTATAAATATCATTAAGTGAGACCATTTCGGCATTGTTGAAATTGGTTCGCTCTTCTCCAACATCCGGTTTGAAATTTATCAATCGTATAAAAGACAGTGCGGTATTGTCATTCCCCGTACTGCCAAAATCATTTTCCGCCCCTGAATCCATCATTTCTGAAAGGGCAGCTGTGGTCTCAAGGCCAACATTATTAAAATTTGTAAAGCCATAAAATTTGTTTGCCTTTCGAAAGGAAATAATATTCGCGCTGGCATCATACCGATTTTCGGAGCCAAGGCCATAACCAGGTTTAAATGATCCGAACAATTTGCTTTTCACACTGTTTTTTAAAGTGAGATTTAGTGCCACTTTATCGCTATTCTCAATTCCTTTCAGCAAGGGATTATTCGAATAATGATCATACACTTCCACTTTGTTGACTACCGATGCATCTAGGTTTTTTGTTAGGAGTTTGTAGCCCTTTTCAAAAAGATCATCGCCTTCCACCATCACTTTTTCTACTTCTCTGTTTCCTACTTTTATATTCCCATCGCTATCCACATTAATCCCCGGAATATTTTTTAAAAGATCTTCCACGGTTTCTTCATTTCCATTTTTAAAGGCATCTGCCTTAAAAATTATAGTATCCTTTTTGATTGTTATGGCCTTATCTGTGTTTATAATCACTTCGTCCAGCGCAAAGGTTTCCTCTTTTAAAATCATGTCAAGATTGTAATTCTGGTTTTTCTCCAATGAAATGAATTTTGTCTCCATTTTAAAAGAAATGGAACTAAATGTGAGCTCAAAATTTCCCGCTTTATCCGTTGTCAATTCATAGGCTCCATTTTCCTGGGTGGTCGTAAAAGCTATTATTCCCTCTTGGTTTTGGATCTTTAAAAAAACGTTGACATAAGGAATGGGTTTTTGAAGTGTATCCCGCACGGTTCCGGAAATAATGCTTTGGGAATAAGAAAAATTGCCCGATAGCGAAAGTATCAGGCAATTTAAAATAAATATGAAATATTTCCTTATTCCTTGTCCCACTCGTATTTTAGTTCAATACCATCCTTTTTGGTTTCGGTTGATACAAGTTCTGCGCCTTCGGGTAAACGAGCAAGCATTGCTTGGGTAATTCCTATAGAAGTTTCATTCTGCTTTTCAACAAATTCGCGGTGGCTTATTAGTTTATCTCCCGAGGGTTTTTGAACTTTTTCCCTACCCTCTTCAAACGGGATTTGTACTTGCTCTGCACTAAAATAAACCGCGCCAGCTAAGTCATAAACTTCCAAAATCAAACCGGGTAGTCCATTGAATTTCCATGGCCCAAAGGAATGTGGAATTTCGCTTGTAAACCAAGCTTCATAATTCCTTCCTCTAAATGTGGTAGCCGCTTTTTGGCATTTATAACCAGAAATCTCTTTAAATTCATCCAGCATTTCCCATTTTATAACAGCATCATCTTCATAAAGAAAATATTTTAATTTTCCATTTTCATAAATTGGTTCACGACAAATAATGTCCCGATTCTTATAATTATAATAATATATGCTGCCTATAGAATCAGTTCCTACAGCAATATTAATTTCAACCACCTTACTATTTTCGGAATCGGTTTTCGCCTTTTCTTCTCTCTCGGTTTTTTTGTCTACTTCTAATCGAGTTTGATAAAAGGAGTTAAAACTGGTAAAATATAAGTTATTTTCCGTTTGATTCACATTGCCACCAAAATTGAAAACTGAGGAATAGGTAATCTTTCCCGTTTGGGAATGACTAGTAGTTACAATAAGGAAAAAGAATAGGAAATATTTCATGCCTCACTCTTTAATCTATCCCAGTATCTTTAGGACAAGGTTCTGTATAAGTAATAGTAATTGTCTCTACCCATGTACCGTGATCTATTCTGACAATTACCGTAACGAGTATTGTGCAAATATCAGGCTCTACCTCAGAAATTTGTTAAAATGCTTCAACTCCTTAAATAATCGGATTATTTTCATTTGAGTTTCCATTAAAATTAAATGCGAATACACCTAATGAAAACAAACCAATTGCAAGTGTAAAAAATAGTTTTTTCATATTTTCTAAAATTAAAGATTTATATTCAGTTATGTTGCAACACTCTAAATGTATCTTTTTTATTTTTTGAAAAACAAAAATTTTTAACACTATTTTTTGATTCATGGCTAAATTCCCCGCTCCTTACGAATCTGGTCGTAGGCTTCTTGTACCTTCTTGAACTTTTCTTCCCCACCTTTTCGGTGGGCTTCATCCAAATGTGTGAGTTTGTCTGGATGGTATTTTTTTGCCATTGTCCTGAAAGCACTTTTCACTTCGGCATCGGTTGCATTTCGGTCGATTTCCAAGATTTGGTAGGCACTGTCGGGGTTTTTAAAGAACATCGCCTTAATGCTTTGAAAATCACGGTCATAAACTCCCAAGTAACCAGATATTCTATTTATTTCATTAACTTCTGGTTCCGAAACCCGCCCGTCGGCATTGGCAATACTGAATAAAAAGTGAAGAATCTGTAATCGGCTTTCATAACGGGTTCGTTGGCGGAGAAGGTTACAGATGTTCTGAGCCGATATTTCTTGCTTTTTAATTACTTCATTAAACATGCGAAATGTCGCATTAGCCCTTTCCCTACCATAAGCCTGAACAAAATACTGGCGTACATAATCGAGTTCGGTCTGGCTCACCTGTCCGTCAGCCTTAATTACTAACGAAGCCAGAGAAAGTAAGTGTAACTCAAAATCAGCGGCAGAAACAGTCTGTGAAGGTCCAAAAGAGGTCTTGAAAGTTCTGGATTTCCCGCTCATATTGTCGATCAGGCTACCAAGCAAAAAACCAGCGATGGCCCCTGGAAAACGATATAAAAAATAACCAAGAACAGCGAGTAACCAACGAAACATAAAGTTTGTAATTTTTCAGATTTTGAGCCGACAAAGGTAATGTTTTTAAGAACCAATTATCAAATGCCAAATTTCAAATAAAATAGAAACATCAAATTTCAAATACTAAATTCCAGAATTCGGGAGTTAATCTTTGGAATTTGGGTCTTGAGTTTTGGGATTTAGAATCTTTTATTAACGATTTAATTCTTTACAGAATTTGTACCTTTGCAATCACATTTTAATACACTTTAAATAAGAATATTATGTACCCAGCAGAATTAGTAAAACCAATGCGTGAAGACCTTACCAAAGTAGGTTTTTCCGAATTACATACAGCAAACGAAGTTAACGAAGCCTTAAAAAAAGAAGGAACCACCCTTGTGGTAGTGAATTCTGTTTGTGGCTGTGCTGCCGCCAATGCCCGACCAGGAGCAAGTATGTCTCTTGCAAACAATAAAAAACCAGATAATTTAGTAACCGTTTTTGCAGGTGTTGATCGTGAAGCAGTAGAAGCTGCTAGAGCACAAATGGTTCCATTCCCTCCAAGTTCTCCGTCTATGGCCTTATTCAAAAATGGCGAATTGGTGCATATGTTGGAACGTCATCACATTGAAGGCCGTCCCGCACAAATGATTGCCGAAAACTTAAAAAACGCATACAACGAATATTGCTAATTAGTTGAGTAGCTCGTGATACAGCTTAATAAACCATTGACGATTGTAATTGGTCTTTTGGCACTTGGCGCCTTAGTCTTTAATTTCTACGAGAATCCAGATGTTTCCCGTTTATTGGGAAAAGAAGTGAATAACTGGCTATATCGTGGATTTTGGTTATTGGTTATTGGAATTTGTGTCTATAATTATATTCACATTGACCAAAATACGCTGAAAAATAAATCGAAATCTAGATCAAAGTTGAAATCGTCCCTCGAAGGAGTTTATCCTGAGCAGAATCGAAGGACTCGGGAACCTAAGATTCGAAGGAATGATGAAGAGCAGAAATAATACATTATATTTTTCAATAATAGAAATTTACATACACCAGAATATAACCGTCTTTTTTAAAGGCGGTTTTCTTATTTTTGGTGCCAATGAAGGCTATGTCAAAAATTATTAGTTATCCTTTTTCGGTTCTGTTTTACCTGCTATTTGGTATCATTATTGTCGTGTTTCATGCCATCCAATGGATTTGTTTTAATGGATTTGGATATAAAGCGCACAAGAAAAGTGTGGACTATTTCAATTGGACATTGATGCGCTGTTTAAACGTTCTTGGAACCACATTTCACGCGCAAATAGATCCGAATATTCCGAATAACGTACCAATTATAATTGTTTCCAACCATCAGAGTATGTGGGATATTCCACCGATAAGTTGGTATCTGCGGAAATATCATCCAAAATTTATTTCAAAAGTTGAATTAGGAAATGGTATTCCTTCTATTTCTTACAATCTGCGTCATGGCGGTTCTGTTTTGATTGATAGAAGTAATCCAAGACAGGCGATTGTGGAATTGGTCAAATTTTCAAAATATCTTCAAAAATTCAATAGAAGTGGTGTCATTTTTCCCGAAGGAACACGAAGTAAAACCGGAGTTCCAAAACCCTTCCGAAGAACTGGATTGCAAACACTTTTCAAAAAAATCCCAGATGGTTATGTAGTTCCAGTTACCATTAACAATTCATGGAAATTGCAGCGGTGGGGTATGTTTCCCGTGCAAGTGGGTGTGCGTTTTGAGTTTATAGCCCATCCTACCATAAAAATTGCAGATTATGAAGTGGAAGCGTTGATTGATAAAGTGGAAGAAATTGTTGCTTCTAAAATTCACAAATAAATACCCCTCACGCTGTAAAGGGTGCTTAGATTCGTCCATTAAATAGAAATCAGTATTGTTTATTCTCCCCTTAGGGGCCGGGGGTCAAAACGAAGTAGGTTCAGAAAATAACCAAGGATATATCGTATATTTCAATTCAAAAATCATAAAGAATGAAGCTTAACTCTGATGAACAAGTTATTCAGAATACTATCGCTTTCGTCAAAGTGGAATTAGAAAATGCTGAAGGTGGCCACGACTGGTTTCATATTGAGCGAGTGTATAAAAATGCTCGGCTAATTTCGGAAAATGAAAAAGTTGATAAAATTGTGGTTGCATTAGGAGCATTGCTACACGACATCGCAGATTCCAAATTTCACGACGGCGATGAAACTGTTGGTCCTAAAAAAGCGCGTCAATTTCTAGAAACCCAAAATATTTCAGAAGAAATTATCCAACACGTGGTAAAAATTGTAGAAAACATTTCTTTTAGAGGTGGAAACAAAGCTCAAAATTTCACTTCATTGGAATTGGATGTAGTACAGGACGCCGACCGGTTAGATGCCATTGGCGCAATTGGAATAGCGCGCACATTTAATTATGGTGGGTTTAAAGGACGAAAACTTTACGATCCCGAAATAAAACCAGATTTAAATATGACGACGGAAGAATACAAGGCCTCCAACACACCAACAATCAATCACTTTTACGAAAAACTTCTTCTTTTAAAAGATTTAATGAACACCGAAACTGGAAGCAAGATTGCAAAAGAGAGACATGTTTTTATGGAAATTTTTCTGCAACAATTCTATACGGAATGGGAAGGGAAACTATAAAACTCTGCAATCTCCGCATCACTGCGATGAATTGTTTACCGAATTAGGGCTACGACTCGAGATTATCTCCTATGGATTCTGAAAGTTTGGTTTCGGAGATTTTAAATCCTTAAAAACTGACATAGCTAATTGAGTCTTTCTCTGATCTTAGTTTTTCCAAAACGTTTAAAAAAGGATGATAAAGATTCTATTTCTGAAAAACCCTATTTTGAATTCCGCATAAATTCCTCTGCCTTTTCTACCATTGAAGTAGTGCCACAGAAAAAGGGAACTCGCTGATGTAGCGAAGTAGGGTGTATTTCCATAATTCTTCCATAACCATCACTGGCCTTCCCTCCTGCCTGTTCGGCAATCATCGCCATTGGATTGCATTCATATAAAAGACGAAGTTTTCCATTTGGACTTTTGGAAGTGTTGGGATAAATGTAGATTCCACCCTTTATCATGTTTCTATGAAAATCAGAAACTAACGAGCCGATGTAGCGCGAAGTATACGGACGATCTTCTGCCTCTTCTTGGCAGTATTTTATGTAGTCCTTCACACCTTGTGGAAAACGCACATAGTTGCCCTCGTTCACTGAATATATATTTCCGGTTTCAGGAAAACACATATTTGGGTGTGACAGATAATACGTACCGATAGCGGGATTTAAAGTAAACCCATTTACTCCATGGCCCGTGGTATATACAATCATCGTCGAGGTTCCATAAACAATATAGCCCGCCGCCACTTGATTAATTCCTGGCTGCAGGAAATCCTCAATAGTTACAGGTGTGCCAGAAGGAGTAATTCTTCTAAAAACAGAGAAAATAGTGCCTACGGAAACGTTCACATCGATATTTGAGGAACCGTCTAACGGATCAATTAGAACAACATATTTGTTGTCATTCTTTTCGTTTCTTCCCTTTATCGTAATAAATTCATCTTCTTCCTCACTGGCAATCCCACAGACAATTTCCCGGTTGGTAAGCGTATTAATAAACATCTCATTAGCAAAAACATCAAGCTTTTGTTGGTCTTCGCCCTGAATATTCTGATCGCCCGCTGCTCCTAAAATATCTATCAGTCCCGCCTTGTTCACTTTGTGGTTTACCACTTTTGCCGCAAGCCGAATGGAATTGATGAGTCGAGAAAGTTCACCAGAAGAATATTTGAATTCATTTTGATTTTCAATAATAAACTCACCGAGCGATTGGTTAATTTTTGCCATGATAGAAGATGTCCTGAATTTCCCGCAAATATCGGGAATTTTAAGAAATTGAACCGATATTTGTAATCTATTCTTAAAATGAAATCGAAATCGAAATCGAAATCGAAGATGAAGATGAGGATGAAGATGAAGATGAAGATGAAGATGAATTCTAAAATTTTAAAATAATGCAAATTAAAGTAGCTGCAAAAAAAGACATGCTTCAAGTTCTAGAACTTATAAAAGAGCTTGCTGTTTTTGAGAATGAACCGGATGCAGTTGAAATAACTCAGGAAGTCTTAGAGCGAGAAGGATTTGGAGAGAATCCCCTTTTTACTTGTTTTGTTGCTGAAAAGAATGATGAAATTGTGGGAGCTGCTTTGGTTTATTTTCGGTTTTCAACTTGGAAAGGTAGAATACTGCATCTGGAAGACTTGATTGTGAAAGAATCCGAACGCGGCAAGGGCATTGGCGAAGCACTTTACAGCAAAGTGATGCAATTCGCATTTGATCGACGCCTAAAACGAGTAGCGTGGGATGTGTTGGATTGGAATCAGGGTGCCATTCGGTTTTACGAACGCAGCGGTGCAAAACTTATGAAAGACTGGCGCGTAGTTCATATGGATGAAAGTGGATTGCTGAATTATATTGAGCGGAAAGAAAATTGACCACGAATTCACAAAAATTTTAAAAAGTCCATTTGCACCAGTGAAAAATTCCTTTGAGTATTTTTGCTGTATTATGAAACTGTCATTTTCATTCAATTAAAATAGATCGATTCGTGAATTCGTGGTGGAAATTTTATTTGCAGTAAATATTTAATAATGAAGATTTTCAAATTTGGTGGTGCATCGACAAAAGATGCTGAGAATATAAAAAACGTGCTTTCTGTTATCAATCAGACGGCAGAAAAGGATTTGCTGGTTGTCATTTCGGCTATGGGAAAAATGACCAATGCGCTAGAAATAGTCGTGAATGATTATTTTAAATCCGGAAGTTTCGACGCTTCCCTTAAATCGGTTTATGATTATCATTTTACTATCCTAAAATCGCTTTTTCCGGATACGTCCCATTCTATTTATTCGGAATTGGGGGTTCATTTTTCAGATTTAAATCGCTTTCTGAAAAATAATAAATCGAAGAACCATGCTTTTGTTTACGACCAAGTGGTTTCCTATGGCGAAATCATTTCGTCAAAAATCATTTCGGTTTATTTTTCAGCAAATGGAATCAAAAACACTTGGTTAGATGTGCGTCAATGCATAAAAACCGACGACAGTTTTCGGGATGCACGCGTGGATTGGGAAATAACAGAACAAAAAATAAAGGAAAAAGTAAACGCAACGGGCATTACTATTACCCAAGGATTTCTAGGAGCAGAAAACACCAACAACTTCACAACCACTTTGGGTCGAGAAGGAAGCGATTATACTGCCGCCATTTTCGCTTATTGCCTAAATGCAAAAAGTGTGACCATTTGGAAAGATGTTCCTGGTGTTCTGAATGCCGATCCTCGATATTTTACACAAACTCAATTACTCTCAAAGATTTCGTATCGTGAAGCAATTGAGTTGGCATTTTATGGAGCAACGGTTATCCACCCAAAAACATTACAACCTTTGCAGCGCAAGAATATTCCACTATATGTAAAGTCGTTTTTGACTCCTCTGGATTCCGGAACCTGCGTGGGTGAAGGGATTGATTTGGAACCGAATGTTTCATGTTTCATCCTGAAAAAAGATCTGGTTTTGATTTCACTCTCATCTTTGGATTTTAGCTTTATGATGGAAGATAACATTGGTGACGTCTTTAAATGGCTACATGAGTATAAAATGAAAGTGGAGCTCATCCAGAATTCAGCAATTAGCTTTTCGGTTTGTATCAGTGATAAATTCGGTAATTTACACGCTTTGCTAAATAAACTCCGAGAAAGATTCAGGGTTAAATGGAACGAAGATGTTACTCTTTATACCGTTCGTCATTTCGACCCAATTGAAATAAAGTCACTTCGGGAGAATAAACAGGTCCTCCTAAAACAAGAAACACAGGAAACGGTGCAGCTCGTAATTAAGGAATAGAGTCGATTGGTTTCCTTATATTTGTTCACATAAACAACCTTCAGATTTTATGGGATTAGTCAACGCAAAAGAAGTTGCAAAAGCTATCAATTTGGATAAATTTGGCTTTATGGGTACGTTCGCTGGCTGGTCTTTGATGCAAATACTCAACATCAGCGCTCTCAACAAAATTTACGATAGGCAGAAACATTTATCTGATTTAGAATTTATAAATGCCCTCATCGATGAATTTGAAGTAAAGTTTGAAATACCTGAAGAAGACCTTCGTCGTATTCCAAAAAATGGAGCTTTCATAACCATCTCAAATCATCCCTTAGGAGGAATTGACGGGATACTGTTGCTGAAACTTTTACTAGAACAACGTCCAGATTTCAAACTTATTGGAAATTTCTTACTGCATCGTATCGAACCTTTGAAGCCTTATGTGATGCCCGTAAATCCTTTTGAGGACAGAAAAGACGCCAAGTCGAGCCTTCTCGGATTGAAAACGGCTCTAAGGCATTTAAAAGAAGAGCATCCTTTAGGAATATTTCCTGCGGGGGAAGTTTCTACCCATCGTGAAGGTAGACTTTTAGTGGATCGTCCGTGGGAAGAAAGTGCGATGAAACTAGTGAAAAAAGCTAAAGTTCCCGTAGTTCCCATTTATTTTCACGCCCGAAATAGCAAAATGTTCTACCGAATGGCAAGTTTGAGCGATACACTGCGCACAGCCAAGCTTCCTTCAGAACTTTTAACGCAAAAAGAACGCTTGATAAAAGTGCGAATTGGAAATCCAATTTCGGTAGCAGATCAAAATGAGCATCAGTCAATTCCCGTTTTTACTCAGTTTCTTCGAAGGAAAACTTATATGTTGTCAAATGCTTTCCAAAGAAAAAAATTGCTGGACAACATTCCAAAAACTCTGAAGTTTCCAAAACCCCCTAAGAAAATAGCTGGACCCATATCTCTTGAAAAGATGGAAGCTGAAATAGAAAAACTGCGTCAGGAAGATAAACGACTTCTGACGAGTAAAAACTATGAAGTGTTTTTGGCAAAAGCCGAATCCATTCCGTACGTTCTTCAGGAAATAGGAAGATTGAGGGAAATTACCTTCCGGGAAGTGGGCGAAGGAACAAATAATAGCACGGACCTTGATAAATTCGATAGCTATTATCACCATATGTTCCTATGGGACAATGAGGCACAAAAAATGGCTGGAGCCTATAGAATGGGGCTTGGTTCTGAAATTTTTCCTCGTTTCGGTATAAATGGATTTTATCTGCAAGACCTCTTCCGGTTTGAACCAGAATTATACGAAATGATGAGCGAGTCCATCGAAATGGGCAGAGCTTTTATCATCAAGGAATATCAACAACGACCCATGCCATTATTTTTGCTTTGGAAGGGAATTGTACACACCACACTTAGATTTCCAGAACATCGGTATTTGATAGGCGGAGTAAGTATTAGCAACAAATTTTCCGAGTTTTCTAAAGGTTTGATGATTGAATTTATGAAATCTAATTATTACGATCCTTATGTTGCCCAATATATCAATCCGAAAAAAGAATACAAAGTAAAATTAAAGGATGCAGACAAGGATTTTATTTTTGATGAAAGTGCGGCCGACCTCAACAAATTTGATAGAATCATTGATGAGGTGGAGCCTGGAAGTCTTAGGATTCCTGTTCTTATAAAAAAATACATCAAGCAAAATGCAAAAGTAATCGCTTTCAATGTGGATCCGCTTTTTAATAATGCGATAGATGGCTTAATGTACATTCGTATTGCAGATCTACCTGAAAGCACCGTAAAGCCTGTAATGGAAGAGTTTCAAGCAGAATTGGAAAAGAAATATTCTGACAAAAATATTGAAAACGAAACTGTAGACAGTGAAAACAAAAATGAAGATTCTGACCAATTTTAAAAAAATAATTATTGGTTCGATTTTGAGATATTCATTTCTACCACTGTAAACCAAAATCCCTGAGATATTTGAAGTTCAGGGATTTTTTAATTTTAGAACCATCCCTTTTTTCCAACCTGATAGGTTTGATAAAATTCCTCATCACTTTTGGTAAGATAAATTATTCCTTCAATTAAGCCAATGATGCTTGCCATTCCGCAAGTAACAATCGTTATCACTATTTGAATAATTCCTTCTTGGGTATATCCTAGAATGAATTTGTGTACTCCGAATCCCCCTAAAACGATTGCTAAAATTCCGGCGAGAACTTTTTTGTTTTCTTGGCTATGAGTCATTTGATTCCATTCTTCTTTAAACTCATTAGCCGTATCACTTGCTTGTCTTTTGGTGCTATCATAGCCAGTATTTCGCTGTTCTTCCATAATGTATTAATCAGTTGTTTATATTTCGACTAAAAATATAAAAATCAGGCAGAAATACCATTAAATAGCTAGTAAAGTTTTACAACAGGAAATTGACCATTATAACGGAAAATTTGAAATAACTTTCTCCGCAATAGTTCGCGCTAGACCAATTTTACTCTCCACAGTCCATCCAGCAATGTGAGGGCTTAGAATAACGTTATTCATCGAGAAAAGTTCTTTTAAGGCTTTGGGGAAATTGTCAGAATCAAATAAGGTTTCGAAGGATAATTTTTCATATTCCAAAACATCTAAACCTGCTCCAAGAATTTTATTCGATTTCAGAGCTTCCACCAACTCCGAAGTTACTACACTTTTCCCGCGGGCAGTGTTGAGAAGCCAAAACGGTTTCGAGAAGGAATTAATAAAGTCGGAATTTACCATCTTATCAGTTAATGGAGTCCAAGGTGTGTGAAGACTCAGAATATCCGCCCGTTGTTGCAATTCATCCAAAGAAACTTGCTTGGAATTTTCATCTCCCACATTTTCTTTGATATCATAACAAACCACGTTGCAATCAAACCCTCGGAGTTTTTTTGCAAATGATTTGCCCATATTCCCATATCCTATAATGCCCACGGTTTTACCATCGAGTTCAGTTCCTCGATTGGCTTCGCGATTCCATTGCCCGCTTTTCACTTCGAGGTCGGCCTTGTTGAGGTTGTTCAGCAATGAGAGTAACATTCCCAAAGTGTGTTCTCCTACGGCATTTCTATTTCCTTCGGGAGCAGCAATTAATTTAATTCCCAGTTTTTCCGCATATTTCGTATCAATACTTTCTAAACCCGCTCCTACTCTGGCAATAAATTTGAGGTTTTTGGCCGCATCCAAAAATTTACGGTCAATATTGAATCGGCTACGGATTACAATTCCGTCGTATTGAGATATTATTTCCTCGATTTCAGATTTGGCTGCCTTATAGTTTTCTTCATTCTGAAATCCAGCTTCCCGAAGCATTTCGATCAATAATGGATGATTGCTATCAAGATGAATGATTTTCATAATGAGAAATATTAATTCTGATCGTTTGGATTAGATTGGGGATAGGCAATTTGTTCCTTTTCGGAAAGGTTGGATATTTTAAAATAACCCGTTTTACCTTCAGATAAAAAGCTGATTACAGCGTCATTTTCATTTATTTCAAATGGAAACTTTTTGGAAGGCCTGTTTTGGGCTTCTTTCATCGGATCAATATCCATCACTATATCATTTCTGGAATTATTAGAAAGATGAGCAACATATTTATTGGAATTATTCAAAGAATTTTGCATCTTCAGAATCTGGTTTCGGAAGTAAATATCCTGCACCACTACATTTGATTTAATGGTCGCAAAAACAATATGAATGTCAATTCCAGATCCTCCTTCTTTTATACCTGCCACCCATTTTTGGAAATAGGCGGTTTCAATTGTAAATGGAGGATTTTGTTCAAACATCTTCTCGGATGGAGTAGTTCGTGATCCAGCGCAATTTGAAAAGCCAAAGGATAGAAACAAAAGAGGTAAAAAGATCGAGTTGATTTGTAGCTTTTTCATAATTCTCACTAGTCACCGATTGCCAATTTCCAAAATAGGTTTATAAATTATAAGATGCCATTGGGTTCAACCCATTTAAAACGGTTGGCATCCTGTGGGATTTTAATCCTTTCAGCTATTCTGAGCATTCTTGATGGTAATTTTAATAAATAATCCCTAGCTTTTTCAGCTTCGTCGGTTAAGCCATTAATTTTTGAAATTTCCCAATGAGCGTTTAATTTTTCAAGAATATCTATATAGTCATAAGTTGTATAAACTCCCAATCGCTGAGCTGCATTACTGAAATCATCAAAAGCCGAAGCCATTTTTCCTCCACTTTGACGAAGATTTTGAGCCGGCATAATAATTTTTTTCTGCATCATATCGGCAAATGCCAACATCATTTCACTGGGATCATAATCAAAAATAGTTTTAACAAAATGACGATAGGCCAAGTGGTGGCGCATTTCATCGCCCGCAATAAGATTGCACATTTTTGCAAGGGATTTATTTCCCTTTTTCTTCGCTATTTTCCCCACGCGACTGTGGGAAACATTAGTTGCAAGCTCTTGAAAACTAGTATAAACAAAATTTCTATAAGGGTCGCGACCTGTACCAACTTCAAAACCATCATTAATTAAATGTTGGGTGGTTATTTCCACTTCTCGCATATTTACCCTTCCAGATAAATAAAGATATTTATTTAATGTGTCACCGTGGCGGTTTTCCTCACCAGTCCAATGACGGATCCATTTACTCCAGCTGTTTCGGCCGTGTTGATCCACGCCTTCCATATCCATCAACCAACTTTCATACGTTGGAAGTGCTTCTTCAGTAACCATGTCCCCCACAAGAACAATCCAAAAATCGTAACCCAATTCTTTTGACTCTTCGCGAAGCTGTTTCACTTCTTCTATATAATTTTCTTTCTGAAAATCGGGTAAAAGATCTGTAGGTTGCCAAATTTCCTCAACAGGAATAAGATATTGATCCATAAAAGATCCAACGTCTTTTTCAATGGTTTGCATTACTTCGAGTCGTATATTTTTGAGTGCCATGATATTTTGTTTTTGTAGAAACCAACTACAAATATATGAACTGTGAGGCTGAGTTTATTATAAAGAAGTATTAATTCCTGCCTTTTTCATCGGGATAGAGCGAATGTACGGGGTTGCTCTGCCAAATTTCCTTTGAATCTACATCCATCATAGAAATTCTTCCTTGAAAAGCGGCACCCGTATCTATGTTCCACACGTTGGCGAAATTTGTGGGCTTATCCATCCCCACACGAGTTACTGGTGTGTGACCTATATAAATTTCTTTGAAAAGTTTTAAGCGTTTTGGATATCTATCATCTTCTGTAGAAATATTAGTTTCCATTGCACAGACCATTTCCCATAATGTTCTGTCCCAATAAACCATGTTTGGATAATATTCAAATTGAGGCCCTCGCTGATTGGTAAAACCGCCATGAAGATAAATTCGGTTTTTAGAATCTAAATGGTAATTGACAAGATTTTCTAAGAAACGAATGTGAATACCCTTCTTTGTTTTCGAAAGATTGGAATAGCTTTCAACACTGCTCTGCCCACCTTGACTAAGCCACATTGGGTTGCTAATTCCTGTTTTTAAATAATTGTAGAGCAATTCGTCGTGATTTCCTCGAAGAAATATACAATCGGTTTCCTGAGAAAAATTGATTAAATACGAAATTACCTCAGCAGATTGACTCCAGCCATCAACATAGTCGCCTAGGAATATGTACTTAGTATTTGATGGAATATTGGCGGTTTCTATCAATTGTTTCAAGGCTTTTAAACCTCCGTGAATGTCTCCTATTACTACTGTTTTCATTTTGAAAATATAATGAATTTTAAAACTTCAAGAGTTGTGAATTTATAATTCAAAAATTAATTATAACTAACCTTTCTCAAGATCCGCAGTGCTTCCTTTAAAAGTTGATAAACCTCAGCATCGTATTCTCTCAGAAATTCTTTCACTTCCAGCAGTTTTTCCTTTGCATCCTCAAATCCATTTAAAAAACAAATTAGATAAGTAGAAGGCAAGTGGTGCAGATCGTTTTTTTCGGATGAATTTAAAGCAATTTTCCTTTTAAGTTTTTCCATAATCACATTGTTCGCGTTGTAAATATGAAAAAGTGTCTTTTTGTTGAACTGTGGCGGCTCGAAAAGGAGTTTGGAGTCTATTTGATAGGAACCGTTTTCATTAAAGTGGATAGTAACTTCTTCCAGCGGATAATATTTAAACTGCTCATTGAGTCCTAAGTGAACGTACTCTACCGTCCTAAAATAATCATCCGTATAATTAATGGTGATTTCATCCAACGCAGAATAGAAAAGCCGCACCTGCTCATTAATAAGTTCAATATCTACGCGAGAATAGTAAATCTCGTCCTTGACTTTTTTCGGATTTCCAGCCCAACACAAAACGAATTGCTCCTTAAAAACTTTATAGTGACTTTCAAAATCCTTGTGGCGGTGGTTTATAAAATCTATGACGCCGTCCAAAGTCATTTCAATATTATTCTTGGCAGCATTTTCAATAGATTTCACTATTTCAGAATTCACATCCTTTATTTCGATATCAAAATCCTTGGGCATCGAGATGCTTCCATCACGAAGAAAGATGGAGCCTCCCCAATATTTCCAAATATTTTTTCGAAGTGAGGTTATCTTCCCATTGGGCCGTATTGTTACCAAGCCAACCACCTTATCTGCCGGTAAATTTGGGAAAGCAACATTTTCATAAGCAATCAACGGCGCGTTCGTTAAATAAGCGTTTATGAGATTTTGTATTTTACTGTCGTCAAAAAAGTCGGTTCCAGTAATTTCATTGGTTTCATCTTCAACTCCGATTACTATAAATGAATTATTTGCCGGATTGCTATTACTGAGCGCACAAATATGTTTTAGGAATTTGGCCTTTCCCTCTTTGGTGCCAAGATCAATTTTTCGCTTTTTATCATAGAAACTACTCTCATCGTTATGTGAGAGTAGGTTTTTGATAAGAAGTCGTTTGTTGATCATAATTCCCGCGCAGGCGGGAATCTCTTCCCAAACTGCAATATTTTAAATCCTTTTCAAAAAATGATATTCTCGAAAGTATAATTTATTTTCTATTAACAATCGTCGAAGACGCCTGATCTAAACACATAACCGTTAAATCCGCGATATTCACGTGTGATGGACGGGTTACGGCAAACCAAATAATGTCTGCAATATCTTCAGGTTTTAATGGCGTAAAGCCTTGATACACTTTTTCTGCTCGATCGGAATCTCCTTTAAAACGCACTTCACTGAATTCGGTCTCCACCAATCCTGGATTTATTGCCCCCACTTTTATTCCTTTACCGTTCAAATCAATTCGCATCCCTTGGCTTATAGCGTCAACGGCAAATTTGCTGGCACAATACACATTTCCTTTTGGGTAAACTTCTTTTCCAGCGGTACTGCCGATATTGATGATATGGCCGCTTTCTTTTTCAATCATTTTTGGAAGGATTGCCTTGGTTACATACAGTAATCCTTTTACGTTTATGTCAAGCATTGCGTCCCAATCGTCTGTATTTCCATCATCAATGGTGTCTAATCCGTGTGCGTTACCGGCATTATTGATCAAAATGTCAATGTCAGAAAAGTTTGTCGGAAGAGATTTGATGGCCGTTTCAATTTCTTCTTTGTTCCGAACGTCAAAACCCAAAGTATGAACAAGAGTAAATTCAGAAAGCTCTTCGGAAAGTTTTTCCAATCGCTCTGCCCTTCTTCCACAGAGAATCAATTTCACTCCGTTCTTAGCAAACAGTTTTGCAGTTGCCATTCCGATTCCCGAAGTGGCTCCGGTTATAAATGCTGTTTTATTTTTCATATTACATTTCTTTTAAATGATTCAATTTCACGACAAGTTAAATTTCGTTAACATAAAAGTTAATTGTTACCAACAAACTTGGGCTAGTAATTATCAGAGGGTAGGTTTACAAAACTAATTCTAAAAACAACAAATATGAGAACCCTATTAAAATTAAGTTTATTGGCATTATTAATCATAGGATTTGCATCCTGTAGCAGTGATGACAATTCTATTAATAACGAAGGAAAGGCAAAACTAGCATTAAGACTCACAGATGCTCCTGGTGATTACGACGCTGTTTATATCGATGTGAAAAATGTAGTTATAAAGTATAATGGCGGTCAGGATGATGTTGCTTTAGGCATTAATGCCGGCATTTACAATCTCTTAGAGTTAACAGCTGGTGTAAATGTTTTGTTATATAATGACGAAGTTCCTGCTGGATCCATTAGCCAGATTCGATTAGTTCTGGGAGAAGAAAACACCATAGTAGTTGATGGAGAAACGCTACCGTTGGCAACTCCTAGCGCCCAACAATCGGGTTTAAAAATTCAGGTAAATGAAACGCTTCAACCTGGAATTTTGTATGAATTTATGCTCGATTTTGATGTTGACAAATCTATTGTTTCTCAAGGAAACGGAGGTTACAGTCTAAAACCCGTAATTAGGGCAACCACAGCTGCTGAAAGCGGTGCTATTTCTGGAAAAGTACTTCCCGCTGGTATGTTGACAATGGTCACAGCGGTTAATGGATCGCTTGAAATTTCAAGCTATACCAATTTACAAGGTGATTTTTTACTTAGCGGTGTGCCTGATGGAAATTATACAGTAACCATTCAAGCTGATTTAGGCCTAGGAATTCCATCTGTAGCCATTGAGAATGTCACTGTAGTACAAGGCGAAGTGACGAGTATGGGTGAAATTAATCTGTAAAAAATTAGAAATTTAACAATCGGTAGTATAAAAGAGGAGAATTTAGGTTTTCCTCTTTTTATATTTAACCAATCGTTAACAGCTATTTAATCAATTAATCTTCAATTTGCACGGTCTTTTAAAGAGCGCATAAATTGAATCTAAATACAGCATGGAAAATACAAATTCGACCTTTGACATCGGGGCATTAAACGAAAAGATTGAAAGAGAAAGCGCCTTTGTGGACATTCTTTCAATGGAAATGAATAAAGTGATCGTTGGCCAAAAACATATGGTGGAACGATTGATGATTGGTCTCTTGGGCCAAGGACACATTCTTTTGGAAGGGGTGCCCGGACTTGCAAAAACACTTGCCATCAACACCTTAGCGAAAGCCGTACACGGTAGTTTCAGTAGAATTCAATTTACTCCAGATTTGCTTCCTGCCGATGTGGTGGGAACGATGATCTACAACATGAAACTAAATGATTTCAGTATAAAAAAGGGACCTATTTTTGCAAACTTCGTTCTTGCAGATGAGATTAACCGGGCCCCGGCAAAAGTACAATCCGCCCTTTTGGAGGCGATGCAGGAAAAGCAGGTAACCATTGGAGATACTACTTTTAAACTTGACAAACCCTTTTTGGTTATGGCTACCCAAAACCCCATTGAGCAAGAAGGAACTTATCCACTGCCTGAGGCCCAAGTTGACCGTTTTATGCTAAAAACGGTAATAAAATACCCACAACTTGCAGAAGAACATTTAATTATTCGTCAAAACCTAAAAGAAGAGTACGAACAGGTTAATCCAGTAGCCTCGCTGGAACAAATAAAAAGAGCACAAGCTGCCGTTCGTGAAGTTTATATGGATGAAAAAATCGAAAAATATATTCTCGATATTATCTTCGCCACCCGATTCCCTGAGAATTTCGGTCTTGCCGATTTAAAACCGCTTATCAACTTCGGAGCTTCTCCTCGTGGAAGTATAAACCTAGCAATAGCTTCAAAATGCTATGCCTTTATTCGTCGCCGTGGGTATGTGGTGCCAGAAGACGTTCGCGCAGTGGTTCACGATGTCCTTCGCCACAGAATAGGTATTACATACGAAGCCGAAGCAGAAAACATCACTTCCGAAGAGCTTATCAACAAGATTGTTAATGTAATTGAAGTACCTTAAAAGTTAAAAGTTGCAAGTTGAATGTTACAAGTTAAAAAAGCTTGGAACTTGGAACTTGAAACCTGAAACCTGAAACTACCGTGGATACTAAAGAACTTCTCAAAAAAGTACGAAAAATTGAAATCAAGACACGTCGCTTAAGCGACAATGTGTTTGGTGGCGAGTATCACAGTACTTTCAAAGGTCGTGGGATGACGTTCAGCGAAGTGCGCCAATATCAATTTGGAGATGACGTACGAAATATCGATTGGAACGTTACCGCCCGCTACAACGAACCCTTTGTAAAAGTTTTTGAAGAAGAGCGCGAACTTACATTAATGCTAGTCGTGGATATAAGTGGTTCAGAGTTTTTTGGAACCCAAGAGCAGTTTAAAAATGAAATTATTACCGAAATCGCTGCTACTCTTGCTTTTTCGGCGATGCAAAACAATGATAAAACGGGCTTGATTCTCTTTTCGGATGAAATTGAACTTTATATTCCACCGAAGAAAGGAAAATCGCACGTCTTGCGAATTATCCGTGAATTACTTGAATTTGAACCCAAAAGTAATAAAACAGATATTGCCAATGCGTTGAAGTTTTTAAGCAACGTGATGAAGAAGAAAGCTATTGTTTTTGTGCTCTCCGATTTTATAGACGACAATTATCGCGATACCCTAAGAATAGCTGCCAAAAAACACGATTTAACCGGAATTAGAATCTACGACCAAGCAGAGGAAACAATTCCCAATCTCGGAATGGTGCAAATGGAGGATCAAGAAACCGGAGAATTGTTATTGGTCAATACAGGCTCCAAAAGTGTGCGCAACCACTATTACAGCTATCATCGCGAACGATTAGATTATTTTGTAGAAGCTTTTACAAAAAGTGGTGCAGGTGCATTGAGTTGCAGAGTTGATGAAAGTTATGTGAAAAAATTGTTGGGATATTTCAAAAGACGTTAAAAAAGACGTGAGATTTTAGATGTTAGATTTTAGACAAATACCGATTGGATTTTCAATCTCTGGAAAGTCTCCAAGACTTCCTGCAAGGTCTTCAAGACTTCCTGCAAGGTCTCCAAGACTTCCTGCAAGGTCTTCAAGACTTCCTGCAAGGTCTTCAAGACCTTGTAGGTATAATAGCCCAGTTCTGTTTTTTCTTTTCTTCTTTCTCCTCACTTTCTTCGCAACCGCCCAAGTTACTTCTACCGTCGATTCCACCAAAATTAAAATCGGCGAGGAAATCCTATACACCATTCAAGTAGAAGCAGATTCTACCGATACAGTGGTTTTTCCAGAAGAACAAACATTTGCTCCTTTGGAGATGATTGAGTCCTATAAAATAGATACCACTTTTGAGGCTGCAAAATACCGGCTTATCAAGAAATACGGCCTCACACAATTTGACAGTGGAAAGTTTACCATTCCACCCCAACGCATTATCATAAACGACAAACATTTTCTAACCGATTCCATAAAAGTCGAAGTGAATGATGTAGTTATTGACACCACCAAACAAAAAATGTTTGATATTAAACCTGCGATGGAAGTTAAGGCACCTCCTGTTAATTGGAAACAAACGGTTTCATGGCTTCTTCCGCTTATTTTAGTTATTCTCATAGCCATATATCTCTTCCGAAGAAAGAAACGCAGAGATGCTGCTGAAAAACAATTGCCACCTTATGAAGAGGCGATTGTTGCCTTGAAAAAATTGGACAATACCCAACTTCTAAAGGAAAATAAAAGCAAAGAATATTATAGTAGCTTAACGGAAATCGTGAAACGCTATCTAGATCGCGAAGTGGATGATGCCGCAATGGAAAGCACGAGTGACGAGTTGATTACTCGGTTAATGATGCACAAAGACGCTGGAAGTTTCGATTTCGACAATGAAACAATTCGAAAGCTGGATTCCATTTTCAAGCGAGCAGACTTGGTAAAATTTGCCAAAATGAACCAACAAGCCGGACAGGCCGAAGTGGATCGTAAAACCATTGAGGAAATCATCAACGAAACCCATGAAGTAATTCCAGAACCAACCGAGGAAGAGCTTTTAAAAAATCAAGAATACCTCGAAAAACTTAAAAAAAGACGCCAACGAAGGAAATGGGTTTTGGGAATATCTGGAGTTGTGGCAGCTGTGATAATAGCCGGGATAATATATGGAGGCATAACTGGTTTTGACAATCTAAAAGATAAAATACTTGGCAACGACCTTCGTGAACTCGCTGAAGGCCGTTGGATAAAAAGTGAATATGGAAACCCCGCTGTTATTGTGGAAACCCCTGAAGTTTTGGTGCGGGCTGAAGCTCCCGTTACCAATGCAGATAATAGCACCATAAGTGGAAAAGATATTTTTACTTACGGCGAAATGAAGTCTCCTTTTTACATTATGGTTTCAACCATCCAATTCCAACAAAAACAAGATATTGTACTGGACACCGCTTTAAATTCCGTCCTAGATGATTTGGAACAAAGTGGCGCAAAAAACATGATCGTCAAACGGGATGATTTTGAAACAGATAAAGGAATAAAAGGGCTCAAGGCTTATGGCGAATTCAATGTTCAGGTGGCGGACAATAAAGTTCAGAAGCAAAAAAGCTCCTACGAACTGTTGCTTTTCGCACAGGATAATGGTCTGCAGGAAGTATTGATTGTCTATCAAGACGATGACAAATATGCCAAAGAAATAATTAAGCGAATTGAAGCTTCCATAGAGCTCGAATTAACAAAGAAAGATGGGAAGTAATTTCGAATTTGTAAATCCTCAGTTTTTCTGGTTGTTCCTTATACTTCCAGTGCTTGTGCTATGGTATTTATGGAAACGGAAGCGACAAACCGCTTCACTAAAAATTTCGAGTATTGAAGGTTTCAAAACCGGAAAAAACTGGTTAGCACAGTTGAAACCGTTATTGTTTGCGCTTCGTCTGTTGGCACTTTCAGCAATAATTGTGGCAATGGCTCGACCTAGAACGGTTGATGAAACCACAAAAACCAAAACTACTCGTGGAATAGATATCGTTATGGCGATGGACCTTTCCGCCAGTATGTTGGCGCGCGATTTAAAACCAAACCGATTGGAAGCCTTAAAAACAACGGTGGCTCATTTCATACAAGGCAGGCCCAATGACCGCATTGGTCTGGTAGAATACGCAGGCGAAAGCTATACACGCACTCCTCTGACAAGTGATAAAACCTTGTTGCTTTCCTCTTTAAAATCGATGGAATACAATACAACTATTGAAGGAGGAACTGCGATTGGCTCAGGATTGGCAACCGCTGTAAACCGCTTAAAAGATAGTCGTGCGAAGAGCAAGGTGATTATATTATTGACAGATGGAGTAAATAATTCTGGTTTTATAGATCCAAAAATTGCGAGCGAACTAGCCGTGGAATTTGGAATAAAAGTTTACACAATCGGAATCGGAACCAACGGCATGGCCATGTCTCCCATTGCATTGCGACCCGATGGCGGATTCCAGTACGGAAATGTTCAAGTTGAAATTGATGAACAGCTGATGAAAGACATAGCGAAAAGAACCGGTGGCCAATATTTTAGAGCCACTGACAATGAAAAGCTAGAAAAGATTTATGACGAGATAAATAAATTGGAAAAAACGGATATCGAAGAATTCAAATACACAAACTATAACGAAATGTTCCGTCAATGGGTCATTTTGGGATTAATTTTAATTGGACTTGAATTTCTATTACGAACAACCTTATTCAAAGGATTTTTATAACTAATTAACTTTTAACATTTAACCTTCAACCTTTAACCTTTAACACCCTTCAAAGTGTACCAACTCGAGCAACCCATATACTTCTACATTCTCTTCGCCATTCCGGTGATTGTGGTGCTATATCTATCGGTTATGGTATGGAAAAGAACGGTACGAAAGCGATTTATTGACAAAGAGCTTCTCAAAAAACTGAGTCCAAATCGTTCAGCGTTCAAATCAATTTTAAAAGTTTTTGTTCTCTGTCTCGCCATCGCTTGTATGAGTTTTGCTTTGGTAAATCCGAAAATCGGAACCAAGCTCGAAACTGTAAAACGTGAAGGCGTTGATATTGTTTTTGCATTAGACGTTTCAAAAAGTATGTTGGTTGAGGATATTGCTCCCAACCGTTTGGATAAATCTAAGCAGCTAATAACTCAAATAATCAACAGCCTTGCTGGCGACAGAGTTGGGATTATCGGCTATGCTGGAAGTGCTTTTCCACAGGTTCCAATTACTACTGACTTTGCTGCTGCAAAATTATTTTTGGGCAGTATGAATACCGATATGGTTTCCTCGCAAGGCACAGCCATAACGGAAGCAATCGAACTCGCCCAGACTTTTTATGATGACGAAGGACAAACAAATCGGGTTCTTTTCCTAGTTTCGGACGGGGAAGACCACGGTGGTAATATTTCAAAAATTGCTGAAGAAGCCGCTGAAGTAGGAATTCGGATTTTCCCAATAGGTGTTGGCACGGTGGAAGGTGGCCCCATTCCCATAAAACAAAATGGGATTCTTCAATACTACCTCCGAGACAATAACAACGAGCAAGTCATCAGCCGTTTAGGTGAAGAAACTCTAAAAGAGATTGCAAAGATTACTAATGGAGAGTATCTTGACGGCACAAATACAAAAGAAGTGGTGGACAGGGTAAAAACCCTTTTAAATGCAATGGATAAGAAGGAATTCGAGGCAAAACAATTTACCGATTTCAAGGATCAGTTCCAATGGTTTTTGGCTGGGGCATTGTTTTTGCTGCTATTAGATGTGTTTCTTCTGGAAAGAAAAACAGCTTGGTTGGAAAAACTGAATTTGTTTAATGAAAAGAAAAAGGTTTAAGATTACCTTCTGCAAGGTCCTCAACATTTTCCTGCAAGGTGGTCTCCAAGAACTTTTAGGTATTATTAGAGAAAGGATTAATGAAAATTTGGATAACTTCCTGCAAGGTCTCCAAGACCTTGTGGTCTATAAAAAAGAATAAATTAAATAATGAACATTTCGCAAAAGACCATATTAAAATTTGATTTAGGCAAAACCCTATCGCTGGTTTTGTTGCTAATTCCATTTTTCGCTTTTGCCCAACAATCAAAGGAAGAAAAAAAGGAGTTGAAAGCCGCACAAGAATATTTAAGCGAAGCCCAACAATCACTTCAAAAGGAAAAATTTGCATCTGCCGAAGCAGATTACCGCAAAGCCATTTCCTTAAACCCCAAAAGTGAAGTTGCAAAATATAATTTGGGAACAGCTTACTATGGAAAAGAAAAAAATGCGGAGGCCATGTTGCGTTTCAAACAAGCTGCAACCACTGCAACAACAAAGGCTGAAAAGCACCGAGCATTTCATAATTTAGGCAATACCTTTATGAACGAAAAAAAATACCAAGAAGCAGTTTCGGCTTATAAAGATGCCCTCAGGAATAACCCAAATGATGATGAAACCAGGTACAATCTAGCTTTGGCAAAAGATATGCTTGATAAAAATCCACCTCCGCCAGAAGATAAGGACGAAAAAGACAAGGATAACAAAGACAAAAAGGATAACAAAGACAAAAAGGATCAAGACAAAAAAGACCAAGACAAGGATCAACAAGATCAAGATAAAAAAGACGGCGATAAAGGGGACGAAAAGGAAGATAAAGACAAGGGCGACCAAAAAGAAGACAAACAAAAAGGCGATGAAGATAAAGGAGAACCCAATAAACCTAAAGAGGAAGAAGGTGACAAGCCCCAACAGCAACAACAGGTTCCTGGTCAATTATCTCCACAACAAGTGAAAAGTCTGTTGGAAGCGATGAACAATGAAGAAAAAAAGGTGCAGGATAAAATAAACGCCGAAAAACAAAAAGGAGTTAAAGTGAAGTCGGACAAAGATTGGTAGATTATGAAGATGAAGATAATTTTATTCTTATTTGGATTTATGCTGTGTGGCGTGGCTGCTTCAGCACAAGTCCAGTTTGATGCCAAAGTGAGCAAAAATCGTCTTGGCATCAATGAACGCTTGCGAGTAGATTTCGAGATGAATCAGGATGGCGATAATTTTAGACCTCCAAATTTCGAAGATTTTCGAGTGGTGGGCGGGCCAAACCAATCCATCAGTAACTCATGGATTAATGGCAAACGGAGTTTTTCAAAAACTTATTCCTATTTCTTAGCGCCTCAAAAAACAGGGAAAATCGTTATTGGGCAAGCCACCATTGATGTGAAAGGCGAAACCTATAAAACTTCTCCCGTTGAAGTGGTTGTCACTGCCGCCGTTGAAGTCCCAAAAGATGGCAATAATGCGGAATATCTAGCGAGTGAAAACGTTCACTTGGTCGCCGAAATTTCCAAAACCGATCCGTACTTAAACGAAGCTATTACGGTTACCTACAAATTGTACGTTTCCCACGACGTGAGTATTACCAGTCAGTGGCGTGAAATTGATACTCCAAAATACGCGGACTTCTGGAGCCAGAATATCGACAATCGAAACAACTATAAGGTTTATGATGGCAAATTTAATGGCGAAGATTATCGCTATGTCATTTTAAGAACTACGGTACTCTATCCTCAAAAAACAGGAGAACTTGAAATTGAACCGCTTACGTTGGATATCCCCATTGACGTACAAGGCAATCGCCGAGATATTTTTGGTCGCCGCGTGATGGAGCGCGTGAACAAGACAATTTCGGCCGGAAAAAGAACTATTAATGTAAAACCACTGCCTTTGGCAGGAAAACCCGACGGCTTTAATGGCGCAGTAGGCGATTTTCAATTCGATGTGACCACAAATAAAACCAAACTGAACGCCAATGAATCCTTAGAAATGGAGGTGAAAGTTTCAGGGAAAGGAAATCTGAAATTATTTACCGCTCCTTCCGTTAAATTGCCAAGCTCGTTAGAGGTATACGAACCTGAACACAGTGAAAACGTAACAACTAACATTAACGGAATGCAGGGGTTTATTTCCGATTCCTACACCATAGTGCCCCAGTTTAAAGGCAACTATCCCATTCAACCTTTGACTTTTTCATTTTTCGATCCCAAAACTGAAAAATATAGAACCATTACTTCCAAAGAATTTACCATTGAAGTTGAAAACGGGCCTTTAACCGCTAGCGGAAACCAAAATAATCAGAACACCCACAAACAGCAAGTAGTACTTTCTCAAGACAATTTCAAGTATATAAAGCTCGATGCCAACCTAAAACCAATTGGGCAGGAGCCTTTTTTCCAATCGGCATTATTCTGGTCACTTTTAGGTGGGCCATTTCTTCTAATCCCATTGTTTATAGTTGCTGGAAGGAAACGCAAAGAACGACGGGACGATGTGGAAGGCAATAAACTACGACGTGCAAACAAACTCGCTAAAAAATATTTATCCGAAGCAAAAAAGAATATTTCCAACCCAGTTGCCTTTTATGAATCTTTAGAACTCGCGCTTCACAATTACTTAAAAGCCAAACTAAACATAGAGACTTCAGAAATGGAAAAAGGGTTGATCTCGCAAATGCTGATTGAAAGAAAAGTAGAATCCGAAACAGTGGCTAACTTTATTGGATTATTAAAGAGCTGTGAATTTGCGAGATATGCGTCTTCTTCTCCAACCTCGGTTGAACAGGATTATTCGAAGTCGGTTGAGGTAATTTCCAATATTGACAAACAAATTATTTAATCATGAATGCAGAATTCAGAATTATGAAAAATAGCGGCTTACATAATAGATTTTGGGGAAAACTCCATCTGCTTTTTATGATGGTTTTTCTTTCGTTTGCTGCTTTTTCACAAAACGAAAAACTTTTCGATCAAGGAAAAGACCTGTATAAAAACGGAAAATACCAGCAAGCAATCAATTCATGGATGCAAATAATAGAAAACGGTGAAGCCTCCTCAGAACTTTATTTCAACCTCGGAAATGCGCAATATAAATTGAACCATATTGGTCCTAGCATCTATTATTATGAAAAGGCCCTACAGCTTTCGCCAAACGATTCCGACATAAAAACCAATCTTGCTTTTGCCGAAAACGCGCGAATAGATGCCATTGAGCCCTTGCCAAAATCGGTATTTACAAAATGGTATAACAACATTGCAGACACCTTCACTTTTGATGGCTGGGCCATTACAGCCGTTGTATTGTCAATAGTGTTCGTAACCTTATTCTTGTTGTATTATTTTTCTTATACCGAAAAAAGAAAACGCCTCCTCTTTGCAACTTCAATGTTTGCGGCCCTCTTTCTTGTCGCCACTGTAATCATGGCCTTTTTGACTTATGGCGATTATTCCAAAAACCAACCCGCTATTATTTTTTCAAGTCAAATTGAAGTGAAATCAGAACCTTCTATGGGCAGCAACTCGGCTTTCGTCCTTCACGAAGGCACAAAAGTCCAAATTACCGCACAAGATGGAAATTGGTACAGAATCTCCATTGCCGACGGCAAGGATGGTTGGGTTCCAGCCTCCGAGCTCAAACAACTTTAATGAATTTAATTTTGGTTAAGAAGATTTTACACCAATTAAAATTTCATTTTTAGGTTCAAGATTTAATAATCCAGAGCTTATTATATTTTACATCTCCTCGCTCTCGCTCCGTTTGGGAAATAAAGGTTAAATTTGAATTTTTATAAACACATTTTAAAAATCCAGAAAAATGTACGGAAAAATCAAGGATCACTTACAAAAAGAACTTCAGGAAATAGAAGACAACGGCCTCTATAAAAGAGAGCGCATTATCACTTCGTCACAAGATGCAGTTATAAAAATTTCGACAGGACAGGAAGTAATCAACTTTTGCGCGAATAACTATTTAGGACTTTCTAATCATCCAGAAGTGGTTCAAGCGGCAAAGGACGTTATGGACACTCACGGTTTTGGAATGTCTTCCGTTCGGTTTATCTGTGGCACACAGGACATACATAAGGAATTAGAGCAGAAAATTGCCGACTTTTATGGTTATGAGGACACAATCCTATATGCAGCTTGCTTCGATGCCAATGGCGGTGTTTTTGAGCCGTTGTTAGGCGAGGAAGATGCAATTATTTCCGACTCCTTAAACCACGCTTCCATAATAGATGGCGTAAGACTTTGCAAAGCAGCTCGATATCGCTACGCAAATAGTGATATGGCAGATCTAGAAAAACAACTCATCGCCTCAAAAGAAAATGGAGATAGATTCAAACTGATTGTTACCGACGGCGTTTTCTCTATGGATGGCTTGGTAGCCCCTTTAGATAAAATTTGTAATCTAGCCGACAAATATGACGCTATGGTTATGGTCGACGATTGTCACGCTACTGGATTTCTCGGAAAAACCGGCCGTGGAACCGTTGAAGAAAAAGGAGTCATAGACAGAATAGATATTGTTACAGGAACGCTCGGAAAAGCTTTGGGCGGAGCCATGGGAGGTTATACCACTGGAAAAAAAGAGATAATCGAAATGTTGCGTCAACGGTCACGTCCTTATCTATTTTCAAATTCACTCGCTCCTGCAATTGTCGGAGCTTCATTGAAGGTTTTTGATATGTTATCTAAGGATAATACCCTCAGCGACAAATTAGCCGAAAACACCATCTATTTCAAAAAAGAAATGAAAAAAGCAGGTTTTGATATTATTGAAGGAGATTCGGCTATAGTTCCAGTAATGCTCTACGATGCCAAGCTTTCCCAACAGATGGCCGACATGCTGTTAGACGAAGGTATCTATGTTATCGGGTTCTTCTTCCCTGTTGTTCCAAAAGGAAAAGCGCGAATCCGAGTACAACTTTCTGCAGCCCACACACGGGAGCACTTGGATAAAGCAATAAATGCATTCAAAATCGTTGGCAAAAATTTGGGGGTAATCCATTCCTAATTCCTACAATTCCGCATTAAATTACCTCTTTTTAGGAAAACTTTATTAGATTTGCTTTTGTATATACATTTTAACAACTTACTTTTGCTCTTAATTAACACTTAAAAATTAAACAATCGAATATGAAACATCTATTCAAATTATTAGTTGCTACCGTCCTATTCGTAGGGATGGGCGTAGCGAACGCACAAGACGAAAATCATCCTTGGGCTGTTGAACTTGGGGTCAACGCAGTTGACTTTTACCCAGTGGGCACAAGTGCTGACAAAGGAAGGATTGACCCTTCTCTTAGAGGGGATTACTTTGACGAATATTTTAACGCTAATGATCACTGGAACATCCTTCCTTCTGTTTCTAGATTAGCGATTAGCCGGTATGTTGGTAGTGGATTTGTATTCACTGCTGCTGGATCAATCAACCGAATTGATAAAATAGGGGATTCTTCAGCTGACGATTTAAGCTATTACTCAGCAGATGGTGAAGTTAAATACAGTTTCAAGAAAGCTCTTGGAAACTCTTGGTTTGACCCATCTATTGGTATTGGTGGAGGTTATACTTGGGTAGATGAAATCGGATTTGGAACTGCAAACGCCTTAGTTGGTGTTAAGTTCTGGGTTAACGAGAGCATTGCTCTTAATTTCCAATCTACCTATAAACATGCATTTGAAGATGATTATGGTATTACTCATTTCCAACACTCAGTTGGTATGGTATTCCAATTTGGTGGAGTTGATACTGACGGAGATGGAATCTATGATAAAGATGACGAATGTCCTGAAACTCCAGGATTAGCCGAATTCAACGGTTGCCCTGACACAGATGGTGATGGAATCCCAGATCATCTTGATGAGTGCCCTGACACCCCAGGATTAGCCGAATTCAACGGTTGCCCTGACACAGATGGTGATGGAATCCCAGATCATCTTGACGAATGTCCAACTGTTGCTGGTTTAGCCAAATTCAAAGGATGTCCTGACACAGATGGCGACGGTATTCCTGATCACTTAGACAAATGTCCAAACGAAGCAGGACCAGCTGCTAATGGTGGTTGCCCTTGGCCAGATAGAGATGGCGATGGTGTTCTTGACAAAGATGACCAATGTCCAGATGTTGCTGGTACTGTTGCAAACAACGGTTGTCCAGAGTTATCAGTAGAAGTATTAAAAGCTTTGAGCGACTATGCTAAAACAATTCTTTTCGACACTGGTAAAACAACTCTTAAGCCAGCTTCATTGAAAGTATTGGATAATGTAGTTGATATCCTTAAAGAATACCCGAACTCTAAATTCCACATTGATGGACATACAGATAGCGTAGGAAGTGAGGCTAATAACCAAAAACTTTCTGAAGGTAGAGCTGCTGCAGTTGTAAACTACCTGATCGAGCGTGGTATTGCTTCAAACCGTCTAATCTCTAGAGGTTTTGGAGAGTCTAAGCCAATAGCTCCTAATACAACTAAAGAAGGTCGTACTACTAACCGTAGAACAGAGATCAACTTAATTCCTAGAAATTAAAAATAGGATTAGATTTAATAAATAGTTTTGAAACGCCTCCGAAATTCGGAGGCGTTTCTTATTTTTAGCCTATGGTAACATTTCTTGAAGAAACCTTAGACCGCGTTAGGAAAACTCGAATAGATATTTCCGAAAGTATTTTTATCCTTCCTAGCAAAAGGGCGGGTGGCTTCTTAATGAACGTATTAAAAAAGCAAACTCCTACCACCCAATTTGCACCTCAAATTTTAAGTATCGAAGAATTTATAGAACGGTTAGCAAAACTCTCTATAATCGATCCGACTGAGTTGTTGTTCAAGAGTTACAAAGCTTATTTGGATACCGATAACATTGGTGAAAAGGAAACCTTTGATAACTACTCAGCCTGGGCGTTAACACTACTAAATGATTTCAATGAAATAGACCGATATTTAATTCCATCTACTCAATTTTTTGCCTATTTGGCCAACATAAAGACTTTGGAAAGATGGGGCGTAGAAAAGGAAAAATCGAAGTTGGTTTTAAGCTATCTACAGTTCTGGGAAAGTCTACCAAACTTCTATGAAAACCTAAACCATCTATTAAAAAAAGAACATTTAGGATATCAGGGAATGGTCTATCGAGAGGCAGCAGCCAATATTTCGGAATATAAAATTGACCACGGTCACAAGCATCACGTTTTTTTGGGCTTCAATGCGCTAAACACTGCAGAACAGGAAATTATACAAAAGCTTCTGAAAACGGGTAATACTCAGATTTTTTGGGATACCGACACTATTTTTCAGAAGGACGCGCGGCACGGGGCTTCCTTCTTTATACGAAAATATCTGAGTGAGTGGGATTACTTTCAGAACAAAAATTTACCTGAATTCCCATCCAATTTTGAAGACCAAAAACAATTCAAAATAGTGGAAGTTCAAAAAAATATTGGGCAGGTCAAATATCTGGGAGAGGTAATTGCGGGCTTTTCGGAAGAAAAACTAAATAAAACCGCAATTGTTCTAGGAGACGAAAGCTTATTAGTTCCATTATTAAACTCATTGCCAGAAAATGTAAGCGGCATAAATGTAACTATGGGGGTTCCTTTGAAGAATTTTCCAGCAACTACATTTTTTGAACTCTTATTCAGCCTTCAACTTCGTTCTAGTGAAACAATTTATTACAAGGATGTTCTATCCCTTCTAAATCATCCTATAGGAAGCCTTTTAGTCCAAAATTCAGAGGACATATCCATAATATTAACTTCAGAGAACATTACTCATATCACTTCTGAAGCTCTTTTTAAATTTTCCAAAGAAAACGAAAATGGATCTACAAATCTCCTTTTTAAAAATTGGGATGATAATGGCATTGTAGCCGTAGAAACTTCACTAAAGCTGCTCTATCACCTCAACGCGGAAGCCAAAACAAGCCCCATTGACCGATTGGTAATTCAAAAGCTAACAGAGGTTTTCGAGAAAATTAGCGCTCTTGCAGACAAATACCCATATTTGAATTCGATTAAAACCGTGCTTGATTTATTTTCGGAATTGACAAACAGCACAACCCTAGATTTTGAAGGAAATGCCTATAATGGTCCTCAAATAATGGGAGTTTTAGAAACACGTGTACTCGATTTTGAGCATCTTATCATTACCTCCGTAAACGAAGGGACCTTACCTTCTGGAAAATCTAATGCTTCCTTTATTACATACGACCTCAAACAAGAGTTTAAACTTCCTCTTTATACTGAAAAAGATGCTATTTACACATATCACTTCTATCGGATGTTGCAGCGTGCCAAAACGGTCACACTCTTATATAACGCACATTCTGATGGAATAAACTCAGGAGAGAAAAGCCGATTTATCAGACAGTTAGAAGTCGAGCAAAATCCAAACCATACTTTTGAAAAGTTGGTTCTTTCGCCCAAAGTCACAATTGAGTCAGTGCCTCCTAAAAAGATTCAAAAGACCGATGAGATTTTAATTCGCCTAAAGGAAATTGCAAAAAATGGATTTTCACCATCTGCTTTGACTTCCTATATAAGAAATCCAATTGACTTTTATTTCCAAAAGATTTTGAAGCTTCAAGAATTTCAGGAAGTGGAGGAAAACATCGCAGCTAATACTTTGGGAACTATTGTACACGACACTTTAGAAGAATTCTACAAACCGTTTGAAGGTTTTAATCTCACTCTACCAGATTTGGAGCAAATGAAAGAAAGAATCCCACGAGAAGTGACAAAACAGTTCCAAAAAACTTTTCTCGGTGGCACCTATTCTAAAGGCAAAAATCTAATTGTTTTTGAAGTGGCTAAACGATATATTCTCAACTTTATAAATCTTGAAATCGCCGAAATAAAAGCAGGTAACGAAATAAAGATTGAAAAAATTGAAACCAAACTCCTGTTGAATATCCCAATTCAAGAATTGGATTTTGAAGTAAACATTGCGGGAATTGTGGATCGAGTGGATCGTTATAATGGAAAAATTAGAATAATTGATTACAAAACAGGAAACGTGAAACAATCAGATTTGGAAATAGTAGATTGGGATTCAATCACTCAGGATTACAAATACAGCAAAGCTTTTCAAGTCCTTGCGTATGCCGCTATGATTTCCAAGGAGATTTCAATTCAGGATGCGGAAGCAGGAATTATTTCCTTCAAAAATTTAAACAGTGGTTTTCTAAAATTTGCTACAAAAGCGGCTCCAAGAGGTTCTAAAAACAGTGAAATTTCCGAAGAAGTAATGGCCTCTTTCCTAGTTGAATTAAAAGCCCTTATTTTAGAAATATGCAATTGTCATATCCCATTTATTGAAAAAGAAATTGAAAGATGATTATAAAGAAAAACCTAGTTCTTGAGGATGATTCCAGAAAACCAATCTTATACGACTTATATTACAGAGAATCTTCAAATCCTAATCCCTTAATCGTCTTTTGCCATGGCTACAAAGGATTTAAGGATTGGGGCGCTTGGCACCTAGTCGCTAAAGCCTTTGCTGAAGCAGGATTCTGCTTTCTGAAATTTAATTTTTCCCATAACGGAGGAACGTTGGAACAACCAATCGATTTTCCGGATTTGAACGCCTTCGCTGAAAATAATTTTAGTTTGGAACTAGAAGATCTTGACAGGGTTTTGAATAGTATCGAACGAGGTAATGAAAATCTTCCAAGACAAATATCAACTATAGCTTTGATTGGGCACAGTCGTGGAGGTGGAATTGTATTGATCAAAGCAGATGAGGACCCAAGGATTGACAAAGTAGTTACTTGGGCTGGAGTCAGTGATTTTAAATCAAGGTTTCTTGAGAATACTCCTGAATTTGAAAATTGGAAAAGAAGCGGTGTGACCTTTATTGAAAATACAAGAACCAAACAAAAACTTCCTCATAATTTTCAGTTTTACGAAGATTTTAAAGCTAATGAAACCCATTTTACAATTAGTCGCGCAGTAAAGAACCTTAATATTCCACAATTAATTATTCATGGAAATGAGGATCCGACTGTTTCGCTAAGGGAGGCACAAAAGATACACTCGTGGAACCCCCAAAGCAAATTGGAAATTATCCCAAATGGAGATCACGTTTTTGGAGCACAACATCCTTGGTTAGAGGATATTTTGCCGAAAAACTTAAGAATAGTGACGGATATATCAATAGATTTTTTAAAATAGCTGTGGGTATAAAAAAAATCATTATTTTTGGCGTCCGAATCCGCAAGAATTTTCTCATTCTTTAAGAAACGGACTAAATGGGGGATTAGCTCAGTTGGCTAGAGCGCTTGCATGGCATGCAAGAGGTCATCGGTTCGACTCCGATATTCTCCACAAGAAAGTAAAAAACGATGGCTGCAACCATCGAATCCCCCTCATTTTTGGGTAAAATTCACTAAAATGAACCACTGATATTTCGGTGGTTTTTTTTAGCCCAAAGTTTTTCTAAATCCAATGGTTAAGGCCAAATTAATAGAAAAATGAAGGCACTTAGAGCTACTACCCAAAGTAAAATCTCCTTAAACCAGTATTCCACATTATCAATTTTTACATAACTGGGTTTATCTCTGCCTTCAACATAATTTGCACATAAAATGGCTGTCGGTGCAAATAGAAAAATCAATTCAGACCCATCCTTTTCGGCCCCACACAATGCGATCGTTAGCGTTGTGGCAATAACAATGAAGAAAATCATATAATGGGATTTCTCTTTTAACGAAACTGAAGCCAATCGTTTTAAACTGTGAAACCACATAAATATTAGAAAAGTAAGCACGAGGGTAACGGGAATCAGAATTTTCATTGAATTATAAGAGGAGAAATCCAGATCTATAGGTTGTTGCCAATCTAAAAACCAATCTAATGACGACCCATGCAGTAATACTTGATAGGCAGAATTAGTGAGCAATACAGCAAAAAACCCAACAATTGGTATGAGCATTTGCTTATAAGTAAGATTTGGTTTTTGAATAATAGCAATCCATAAGGGAACAAAAAACAAAAGACTCCAAAAATAAAAAAGGGATGCTACTGTAGTCCAAATGGCGGTATCCAAGATTTTTTTCTCAGAGTTACTGTCCTTTCGCAGACTTATTATTCGTCTAAGAGCTAGCAGAAGAAAAACATTAGCCCAAACTACTTCCGAACTTAGAAAAATAACAGGTAGCATAATCATAAAGCAAGCATAAAAGAAAATGGCATAAGCATTCCTGTGGGTCAAATGATTTTTACTCACAATAAAGTCCAACAAGATTATGCTCAGCACAGTAACTATCAAAAGCAAGGCATTCTTAAGAAGCGCACTGCTACTAATTAACTCTTGGGAGTCGATAAATAATGTCCATACAAATCCAAAAGCAAGGAATGCTCCTAGGATTAGAAAGTGGACAGGCTTAGATTTTCCGAAAAAGCTTGTTAGCATAGGGGTATTTTTATACTTTTGCTATCTAAAGTTTAAAGATATGACTTGGAAAGGTTTTTGGGAAGGAATAGCTTCCCTTTTTGAAGATGTGCTTTTCATTCCCTATAATGCACTCCGGAATGTTGAATTGGACAGTTGGTTTTTAGCCAACACTATTTCGTGGATTTTATTGTTGGTCGGTGCTAGTGCTTTTATCTACTGGATGTTACAGATTAACAAATACAACGAAAATACTGATAGTCATTACACTTTCGACGAAAACCCTTAATTTTTGATTACTCCCTGCCTAAAGGGAGCATATCTCAAATTCGGGTTAAAGGTCGAAACCAATGTCGCTACGATATTCCATCCTATCAAAAGATAGTTTTTCTATGTTTTCATAGGATTTTTTCAGCGCATTTCTGAAATTGTTATCGAGAGAGGTTACGGCTAGAACTCTTCCGCCATTAGTCAGTATTTTATCATTTTCGGATTTTGTTCCTGCGTGGAAAACAATTGAACCTTCCACATTCTCCAGTCCCAATATTTCTTTTCCCTTTTCATAATCTTCTGGATATCCACCTGAAACTAACATTACCGTTACGGCAGATTTCTGGTTAATTTCAATATCAATATTATTCAGATTTTGATGATACGTTGCTTCAAACAAATCTACTAAATCGGTCTTTATTCGCGGCAGCACAACTTCGGTCTCAGGATCGCCCATTCGAACGTTGTATTCTATTACATAAGGTTCCTCATTAACCTTAATTAAGCCTATAAAAACAAATCCTTTATAATCTATATTTTCCTCATTCAAACCATTAATTGTTGGTCTAACGATTCGGTCTTCAATTTTTTCCATCAACACTTTATCGGCAAAGGGAACTGGGGAAATTGCACCCATACCGCCAGTATTCAATCCCGTATCGCCTTCGCCAATGCGCTTATAATCTTTGGCCGTAGGAAGGATTTTATAATTTTTGCCATCGGTCAATACGAAAACACTCATCTCAATTCCATCTAAAAATTCTTCAATAACCACTTTAGAGCTCGCCTGGCCAAATTTACTGTGAGCAAGCATGTTTTCCAATTCCTGTTTGGCTTCAGTAAGATCATTCAAAATTAAAACGCCCTTTCCTGCAGCAAGACCATCCGCTTTTAAAACATATGGCGGATTCAATGTTTCCAGAAACTTCTTTCCTGCATGCAGTGTCTTGGCAGTAAAGCTCTCATAAGCCGCAGTAGGGATGCTGTGCTGCATCATAAACTCTTTTGCGCGCTGTTTGCTTCCTTCAAGTAATGCGCCGCGCTTGGACGGCCCTATGAGTATCACATTTTTTAACGCTACGGCCTTTGCAAAATAATCTGCTATTCCCTGCACCAACGGATCCTCTGGGCCAACAATTACCATGTCAATGTTGTTGTCGATAACACAATTTTCCACAGCCTCAAAATCAGTCGGCTTTATTACTACATTTGATGCAATGGATGCTGTACCCGCATTACCAGGAGCGACAAAAAGGTTGTTACAACGTTTACTTTGTGAAATATAATGAGCAAATGTGTGTTCACGACCGCCGGAACCGAGGATTAAAATGTTCATAGAATAGTTTTTATACCTACAAGGTGTTAAAATCCCAGCAGGAAAATTATGATACTTATTAGGTTGAGTAATTTCATAACCGAAAAAGGTTTTTGAAATACATCTGAACCACGAGGTCAAAAATAATTGTTTGTATATTGACACCCTAATTTATCACAAAATGAATTTGTTTGAGAACACATTGAAATTTAATGGATTTCCGATTCTTGAGGCGAAAAAGAAACTGGAAAAAATTAAAAGAATCCAAGATAGTGACTATAAAAATTATATTATTAATGCTCGGGATGGAATATTTCAATATCATATTCAGAACAATACATATTACAGAAATCTAGTTGGGACAGAAAAATTGAAATGGGAAGAAATTCCCGTAATGACCAAAAGTCATCTACAGCAGCCTCTTGAAGTGAGGCTTTCAGAAAAATTTACTGAGAAAACTGTTTATATCAATAAAACATCTGGTTCCAGTGGGACCCCTTTTATTTTTGCAAAAGATAAATTCTGTCACGCCTTAACCTGGGCCGAAATAATAGATCGCTTTGGGAGTTTAGGGCTCAGTTTCAACTCATCCTTACAAGCTAGATTCTATGGTATTCCATTAGATAAAAAAGGATATTACAAAGAACGCCTTAAAGATTTCTTTAGTCAACGATACAGATTTCCTGTTTTTGATCTTTCAGATAAAAAATTGGAAGGGATTTTAAATTCCTTCAAAAGAAAGAAGTTTGATTATATCAACGGCTATACGAGTTCCATCGTTCTTTTTGCGAAATTTGTTAAGGAAAAAGGCATCCTACTCACTGATATTTGTCCTACTTTAAAGTATTGTATTGTTACAAGCGAAATGCTTTTTGATGATGATAAAGAACTAATGGAGGCTGTCTTTGGAGTTCCTGTTATCAATGAATACGGGGCATCAGAATTAGATTTACTTGCATTTTCAAACAGAGAGGGTGAACTTGTAGTAAACAGCCGAACGATTTTTGTAGAAATTCTCGATGAAAAGGACAAACCCGTTGTTTTGGGGAATCCTGGCCGTATTGTTATCACAGCATTGTACAATAAGGCGCATCCAATGATCCGCTACGAACTTGGAGATAACGGTATTTTGGCAACTTCCAGTACCTATAAAAAACCAATTTTAGAAAAGCTTATAGGTCGTACCAATGATATGGCTAAATTGCCAAGCGGTAAAATAGTACCGGGACTTACTTTCTATTATGTAACAAAAAGTATCATTTCAAATGACGGCTATGTAAAAGAATTCGTCATCGAGCAAACGAAATTAGATACTTTTAAAATTAGATATGCTGCCGAGAAAGATCTCTCCCCAGAGCAAGAAACAGAGATTAAAAAAGCCATTTTTGAATATTTGGAAAAAGGGCTAAAAATACTTTTCGAAAGAGAAGAAATTTTAAAAAGGAGTCAGCGCGGTAAGCTTAAGCAATTTGTTTCGCTTGTAGAATAATACGCCCCAGTTAATTTACTTTTTGGATATATTTTGGTCTAACCAAAAAATATTCCCATAAAAAACGAGCCATAGCGTAAATTGCGACTGGCCAAGAAAGTCCCAAATGGTTTTTATAAAAAAGAAAGTTGTGCTTCAAAAGTCCAAGTTTATTAGTGCTCACCGAATTTCTCCGTAATCTATAAAAGGACAAATCCAATTGGATTCCCAAAGCTGGTTTTCCACTTCTCTCGATTGCTTCTAACCAAAGTCCCCAATCCTGACGCTTTCTTATATGAGGTGAAAACACCTTTCCGATGGTTTCATTCCGATACATTCCGGTAAGATTTCCTACATAATTATTCAACAAAAGTTTTTCGTAGGAAAGCGTTGGCATGGCAACCACCCTTCTTCCTAACGAATTTCCTTCTTCATCAACTTGGAGGTAGCTAGTAAAAGAAACATCACAATTATTTCTCTGCATAAAATCGACCTGGATTTCAAGTTTATCTGGTGCCCAGAAATCATCTGAATCAAGAAAGGCAATATAATCACCTTTGGCTAGTTCAATCGCTCTATTTCTAGAAACGGCTGGGCCGCCGTTCACTGGTAACCTTTCGTAAATTATTCTAGAATCTTCGAGATAAAATTCCTCTGCAATCTTTTCAGAATTATCAGAAGAAGCATCGTCTATGAGAATCAATTGCCAATTGGAATAGGTTTGATTCTGAACGCTAGTTATTGCATCTTCAAGAAACTTTTCCGAATTATACACAGGGGTTACAATGGAAATTAAGGGAGTTTCTGCCATATCAATACGCTTGATCCTCCCCGCGAAGGGCATTATATATGGTTTGAAACACAATTTTGATATCGAGAAAGAGGCTCCAGTTTTCTAAATAAAAAATATCATATTTCACTCTGTTTATAATGTGGCTCTCGCTATCTACTTCTCCGCGAAACCCACTAACTTGGGCCAATCCTGTTATCCCTGGCTTTACAAAATGGCGAACCATAAATTTGTCAATCCGTTCGGCATACATATGGGTGTGACTTACCATGTGAGGTCTTGGGCCTACAACCGACATATCGCCTTTAAGAACATTGATAAATTGTGGTAACTCATCAATACTGGTTTTTCGGATGATTTTACCAATTCGTGTAACCCGTTCATCCCCTTTTTTTATTTGATGAAGGTCCGCCATGGGGTTGGGAATCATTGACCGAAATTTATAACAATAAAATTCCTTATAATCCAACCCATTACGCTTCTGCTTGAAGAATACAGATCCTTTCGATTCCAATTTTATCAATAACCCCAATATAGGGGTGAGCCATGACAATATCCCGACTATCACACAAAGAGAAAGCACAATATCAAAGCTGCGCTTTAGAAACTTGTTTAAGGGCTCATCCATAGGGATTTTGCGCATGGACAATATGGGAAGCACGCCATAATAGGAAAAATCTAGTCTTTTGGTATAAATTTCCTTATTGTCTGGCAGGAATTTTAGGATTTTCAGGTTGTTATCTACAAATTCTATGAGCTTAACCAGATCTTTATTACTCAGTTCTGCGACGGAGGCATAAATTTCATCTATTTCCTCTTTCAGAACATAGTCCATACATTCTGTAAGACTGCTACTTTCTGAATTTTTAACATCAAAAGTTTTATAGAGTTTGTACCCATATACTGGATTGCGCATGAAAAACTTACGAAGTTGGTCTGTTTTCTGATTCAATCCAATAATGACCACTTTACGAATATTCCCTCCTAAATGCAATCGATATTTTTTCAGCAAAAAATAGATTCCAAATTTGAGAATGGCTATGGAGGCCATAACCACTAGAATATACTTAAAAACAATTGATGGTATTACACCAAATTGGCTATAAAATCCAAAAAAAGAAAAAACAATTAGGAGAAAGACAATTCCTTGTTTCCCAAGTAAAGACATGATATTTGCTGCGTGTGTAAAACGATAGATCTCATAAAAACCAGATTTTAGAGATAACATTATCCAGGCTATGGATACAAAAACAACAAAATTGAAATAGGGGATTTCTCCTCCAAATGCCTCAAAGGCAATAAAGTGGATAAGGAAAAGATCTATCCCATACGAGATGGGGCGCAATAAGCCAGAATATCTCCCGCTCCTAAACATCTATCAATTTTTATCTATTGTGCTTTGTGAAATCCTTATGTTCGCTTCTAAAAAGTTCTTCTTGTGAAAGACTTTTAAAGTAATCATAGGTTTTTCTCATTCCTTCTTCCCTTGAAATCTTAGGTTCCCAACCTAAAATCTCCTTCGCCTTCGAAATATCTGGTTTACGTTGTAAAGGGTCGTCCTGTGGCAAAGGTTCAAACACAATTTTCTGATCCGTACCCGTTAGCTTGATTATTTCCTTTGCAAAATCAAGAATGGTTATTTCACCCGGATTACCAATGTTTACTGGTAGATGATAATCACTAAACAAAAGACGATACAGACCATCTACTTCGTCATCCACATAACAAAAAGATCGAGTTTGCATTCCCTCGCCAAAAACAGTCAAATTCTCACCACGTAGGGCCTGCCCAATAAAAGCAGGTATTACACGTCCATCATTTAGGCGCATTCTGGGGCCATAGGTGTTGAAAATACGGGCTATTCTGGTTTCTAGGCCGTGCGTACGGTGATAGGCCATCGTTATGGATTCCTGAAATCTTTTAGCCTCGTCATAAACCCCACGTGGACCAATGGTATTAACATTTCCAAAATATTCCTCAGTTTGCGGATGTACTAAAGGATCTCCATAAATCTCCGAAGTAGAGGCAATTAGAATTCGAGCATTTTTCTCCTTTGCCAAACCTAGAAGATTATGAGTTCCCAAGGAGCCCACTTTTAAAGTTTGGATAGGTATTTTAAGATAATCAATAGGGCTAGCTGGCGAAGCAAAATGTAAAATATAGTCCACCTTTCCCGGTACATATACAAATTTGGTTACATCATGATGGTAGAACTCAAATGTTTCCAACTTAAATAAATGTTCAATATTTTTAATATCTCCAGTGATGAGATTATCCATTCCGATAACGTGAAATCCTTCGGATATGAATTTGTCGCAAAGGTGACTGCCTAAAAATCCCGCAGCACCTGTTATAAGTACTCTTTTCAAATTATATGATTTAATTTAATAACTACTTTCAATACGTTCTCAAAATTCTAATACCCTTCTTCATAATTCAAACGGGATTTTCTACAATAATTACAATTTCATTTATATCTAATACCTCAGGAAAAATCCTATCCATCTATTATTCACGCGCAAAAATACAACTTGCAATTCTTTTTATATCTCTTTTATATCGTTGTTTTCCTTAGCTTGAGTGCTCACAATGATTGTAATCAAAATAAACCCGATATAATAGGCGCCAATCTGCCTATGAAATACGTTCTCAACCAAGCAATACATTACCAATGTAGCAAGCATAGCTGTGGGGAAAAATTTTCTTCGCACCGATAAAAAACTAACCACAATAAAACCCAAAAAGAGTACTAATACAACCAAACCCGCACTAAGATAAAAATCCAGAAACTGGTTATGGGTATTATATTCCCTGGAAACAAACTCGTCCCTTTTTTTGGAACTCGGAATTTGTGTGCCGTAACATGAAACAAGTTTATCATTTGTAGCCTGAAAACCGAACCCTGTTAAATTAATTGGGGATTCCTGCATAATGTTTACGGCGCATTCCCAAACAACTGCCCTGATTTCATAGGTCATAGAATTTTCAACAAATGCCATAGCTGTTCCGGGGTTTTCCTTGGTGCCCTGTCTGTTGACACTTTCATTCTTCATTAGAAAGAATAAACCCACAAGTGCCAAAATTATACCGCTTGAGATTATAATCTTTAAAATTTTTCGTTGGCCATAAAACTGTCTAATCAACAATAATAAGAATAATGCAACCAATGCAATTTTTGAAGCAATTAAAATGATGAACAAGACATTAATTAGGATATTGGCTAAATGATAGTTATTGTTGGGATGGTACTTTTTTGGGATGGATTGAAAAGAAACCAAAATACTAAGAGTGCTGAGGAGCCCCAGATAAAGCCTATCAATCAGTAATGATTCTACCACTTGTGGAGATTCACCGAGAGCAAAACTACCTGTAGCATCCGTTATCAACACAAAATTATAGACTGAGAAAAGAATAGCGGCCAACGATGAAAAAATGATAGCGCTATTTATTTTTTTTACATCTGCCACTGGAATATACAATATTGCCAGTCCTACAACAATCAATACTTTTTTTATAATATTAAAATCTTCCGGCAGTCGTCCAGCTAAAAATGAATTTATGCATAGGTACGCAAAAAGTCCCAAGAACATTAAAATCGGGAGGAATTTCAATTTTTTAAAATCATCCTTTTTAACAATAAAAGGAAAAGCTAATACAAGTATTGCTAAAAGAATATTAGGCAATGCCCTTATATAATTATCAAAAGGAATGATGAGGTAGAGCAGCAAAAAGGCATAAGGGTATATGGCAGCGAGCAGGATCCTCATTGTTTGGAACGTGTATTTTAAATTTTAGGGGAAGATAGAAAACTCTAAGTTAAATTCATCAATAAACTTTATCTTCAATAAATTCCGCTATTCTATTTTCGAAGTTTGATATGGTAAATCTTTCAGCATTCAGTCTAATTAACATCGGATCAAAATCAATTTTATCAAATTTATCCAAACACTCTAATAGACTTTGTTCATTCTGTTCCTTAAAAAACAACCCTGTTTTATTTTCTATAATGGTTTCAAGTACTCCTCCCTTTCCAAAAGCGATTACAGGGGTACCACACGCTTGAGCTTCAATAGGAGCTATTCCAAAATCTTCAACACCAGCGTGTATAAAACCGGCCGCCTTACTTATATACTCAAATACTTTTTCGGAACTTAAAAACCCCGTGAAACTAATATTATCACTCGCTTTTTCTTTAAGTACTTCCAATAAGCTACCATTCCCAATAACAATTAATTTTTTATCGCTTTTATTAAATGCATCTATAACAATATCAAACCTCTTATAAGGCTCCATTCTACCAACCGTAACAAAATAATCTTCTTTCTGTATCTGTAAATGAAACTGAGATAAATCCACAGGAGGATATATAACCACAGAATCACGATTATAGGTTTTCTTAACCCATCCCTGTACAAATTTAGAATTAGAAATAATATAGTCAGGTTGTTGGGCTGCCTTAACATCCAGTGCACGTAAATAGCTTTTAAAGGGATTGATTAAATATTTTGCTTTACCGAAATACAAATCATAATCCTCCCATAAATATTTTTGATTTCGTGCTTGAAAGTATGAAATATGGATTTGATCAGCCGAAGTTTTTTGAATCCCTTTTGCTACCGCATGCGAAGAGGAGACAATTACCTTAACATCCTCTCCTATTTTAAGTGTTTTTAAAGCGTTATAAAAAAAAGGGAAAAGTGCCCGAAATTTAGAGCCAAAATGTTTTAAATAACTTTGATCTACAGGAATGATATTATCAGAAAACATCTCCTTTTTATCTTCTGGGGTCATTAAATCTACTAGTGCATAGCATTTATCAAAATCAAAGACCCTGCACAATGATTTAATAACACGTTCTGCTCCGCCATACATATCCAGCCAATCGACTATTATAACTTTCTTCATACAGTTCCTTTTTAACAGTCTTTGTTTGAGGAGCTCTCTTTTCTCTTTCCTTCTAGTAAAGAATCATTTTCTTTCTCAGGTAAAGAAAAAAACTTGGAATCAAATAATATCAATACTAGTATAATCCCAAAATAGTAGCCCCCCATTTGCCGATAGAAATAACTTTCTATGATTCCAAAAAGAACAATAGAAACTAGTAATGCAACTGGAAAGAAATTCTTTCTTTTTTTGATAAATACAACTATAAATAAGGAAGAAAACAACAAAAAACCAATGATCCCCACACTGAGGTAGAAATCCAAAAACTGGTTGTGCGGATTGTATCTCTTGCCCAAAAACCAACCCCGCCTTTCTCTATGCTCGATATAGTTTCCATAGCATTCCACTAAGGCGTCTCGGACATTTTCAAACCCCAGTCCAGTCCAAAAGACTTCTTCCGACTTTGCAATGTTGAACGCACAAGCCCAAATTACCGTTCGAGGCTCGAGGGCAAGGGCTTTATCCACAAATCCTTGGTCCTGATTGTCTTCCTTGGAGTAAAAAAAACGTTTATCCAAGTTACTATTTAGAAGAAACGCGAGGGAGGTAATAAATATAAAGCCGAATAATGCAATTAAAATTCGCTTCCAAACGTTCGGTCTATAAAATTGCTGTACGAGAATCAAGGTAAAGAAGATAACAATTGCAATTCGGGAAGAGACCACGTAAACAAACAATACGTTTAAACCAATGTTTAGCCACAAATATGGATGATATCGCTTTTTGAGCTTGCCCAGCAAATAATAGCAAAGAACGGTACTAAATACGGCAAGAAAACCCATATACAATCTATCAATTACCAGTGCATCAATAGCATTTTGAGAGTTGGCAAATTCAAAAGTGCCAGTATTCCATATCAGGATAGTAATCTTATATAACGAGATGATATTAGCCACGAATATAGATATAATAATGGCCAAGCTCGTTTTTAGTCTTTCCCCCCTTAATGGCAGTGCCAAAACTAGAATTATCCCAGCGAGCAGCATCTTCTTTAATATGGACTCATTGGAATCCCAGCGTTCCATTATCAGAGAATTCAGGGCAATATAAACCAACAAACCACCCCACAATAGAATTGCTGGATGTTTTAATTTCCTCAAATCTGCTTTTTTTATAATAAGAAGGAATCCTATAATAAGTACAATCAATACAATATTAGGTAATGCCCGAACATAATTATCAAAAGGCACAAACAAGAATAAAAGCGCAAACACATAGGAATATATTCTGTTGAAAAAATCTGTTATTTTATTCATAGAATCTTATGAAATTTTCCTGAATTTTGTGAGTAATACCCGACGAATATATTTTGCCCAAGAATACAAGGAGGCCACACCATATTCTGGAGCGGAAAGGACATTTGTTTTAAATCCCTGTCGCAAAACATAAAGTTCCCCTTTCTCCACAGACCAAATATCTGCACTCAATCCAGAGTGTCCAAATTCTGGCTTGTTATCGAGGGAATGCACCACACTTTCGTTTAGCAAGTAGCAATTGTATTGTTTACATATACGGAAAAAGAATTCCAAATCTTCAGCGTGGCTCATTCCTTTTTTAAATGGTTTCACCGTCTTCAAGACTTTTCGTTTCATTATCACTGAAGAGGTCATCAAATAGTTTTTAAACATCAACATCTTTGGTGTAATCCTGGTCACCTTCTCAAAGGTCAGCCAGAAGTACCGCCCATGAACAATCCCATCCCGATTGGCGCCCAAAAGATCCATTTTCGGGTTATTGGCGAACTCGTTCAATTGTAATGTCAATTTTTTACGTTCCCAAATATCATCACTATCTAAAAAGGCAATAAATTCACCAGTCGCCTTTTCCATTCCTGCATTTCTCGCCATGGAGACTCCTTGGTTTACTTGGGTGTATAAATGAATTCTACAAGAAGGATGGTTCGTTATAAATTCTTCAATCAATAGTGCGGAGTCATCTGTAGAACCATCGTTAATCGCAATGATTTCCCATTCCGAATATTCCTGTTCTAAAACAGATTGCAAGCAGGATAAAATGGATTTTTCAGAATTATATACGGGGATAACCACGCTTACTAATGGTTTCATATAATATTGTTAAGTGGATATAACAATCGGCAAAGATATTGCATTTTTAAAGTTATCCTTTAGTTTTCAATTATTATGTAGTATTGCTGATCCAATTATTTCTAAAATCAGTAGTGTCCGATAAACATTTTTAAAAGCGGGATTTCCAAGAAGGATTTCCCGCTTTATTTATATCTTAGTTTTTACCACAAAACTTTAGATATGAACAAAAGTAAAAATTTCAGCGGACAACC
>JBLWTS010000009.1:0-53247 GCA_048270045.1 Aequorivita sp. | reverse complement strand
GGTGCTGTAAAGCTATTTACAGAATCGGATTTGTCGCCCAATAGCTGGATGGACATGGTTGCCTCCAAAGGTGGAACTACGCGTGCTGCTCTCGATTCTATGGAAGACAACAACGTAAAAGAATTAATAAAAGAAGCGGCTTATGCTGCTTTCAACAGAGCAACCGAATTAGGAAAATAAAAAGCAAGAACTAGAAAGTATGAAGGAAAAACAAGTGGTTATAAAAGTAGGAACCAACGTTATGACAAATAAGAACAACCGTATTGTTGGTCCAATTCTCAATGAACTGGTTCGGCAAATCGCGGCCTTGTACGAAGACGGATATGCCCCAGTATTAGTATCATCAGGATCTGCAATTGCAGGAATGGAGGTATTAGGCGAGTGCATCGCAAAAGATGATGCTACGCGTAGGCAAATTTACTCCTCGGTAGGTCAACCTAGGATGATGCGACATTATTACAGCCTTTTCCACGATCACGGCATGCGTTGCGCACAGATTTTAGCAACAAAACGTGATTTCACACCTGGTAAGCACCGCGAGAACATGATCAATTGTTACGAAGGTCTTCTAGCTGAAGGAATCGTACCAATCGCAAATGAAGATGACGCCGTGTCATTGACGATGTCTATGTTCAGTGATAATGATGAACTCGCCAGCTTAGTGGCCGAACTTATTGATGCAGACGCATTAGTGATCTTAACAGACACTGACGGGCTCTACACAGGACATCCAGATGATGAGGATTCAAAAAAATTAAGTAATGTGCATCATGAGGATTCAGTGGAACAATACGTCCAAGCATCCAATAAGGGCGAAGGCGAAGGTAGGGGTGGAATGGAGTCAAAATTAAAAATTGCCAAGGAAACTGCTAAAAAAAATATCCCTACCTATATTGCAAATGGAAAACGCAAAAACGTTATAGTTGATGTTTTAAGCGGAAAAGATATTGGAACAAAATTTTACTAAAAAATTAAATAGAAGAGAATATGAAGTTGATAAACGAAAAATTAAAAAATCAGGTTTTAGCATCTATGATGACCATCATAGACCAAAACCGTAAAGAGTTATTGCATGCCAATAAAAAAGATTTGGATGCCTTTAAAAAAGACGATCAAGCCCTTTATGATAGACTGCTTATAGATAATTCCAAAATTGCCGGAATGATAAAAGCTATTTCTGAAGTTAAAAATCAGGACGATCCTGTAAACAAAGAAATCAGCAGCACGGAATTGGCAAGTGGTCTTAAAATTATCAATAAAACCCCCCTTTTGGCACTATCATGATTATTTATGAATCTAGACCCGATGTAACGATTGAGGCCGCCGTTCTCGCTTTTAAAGCCAATAATAAAATTCTGTTGAAAGGTGGAAAAGAAGCCTACAACAGCAACAAGATCTTGGTAAAATTCTGGCACGAAGCATTGAAAGAGAACGGACTTAAAACAGAATGGATAAAAATGTTAGAACTCAATCGTGAAGAAACTCAGGCATTTTTAAAAAACCCACCTGAACCAATAGATTTAATTGTACCGCGTGGTGGTGAACGTCTGATAAAGTTTGTAAAGGAAAATGCTACGTGCGCCGTTTTAGTTAGCGGTCGTGGAAACAATTTCTTGTACGTAGCTGAAGATGCCGATTGGAAAAAAACCTTGCAAGTAATCATAAATGCAAAAACCGATAAAATCTCGGGCTGCAACGCACTAGATAAGGTTTTGGTGGATAAGAAGATTCCTAATTATGAAGCTAAGTTAAGAGAATTGAAAGAAATCCTTGAAACTGCAAAAGTTGAAGTTATTGTAGATTCTGAAGTTAAGAAATCACTTTCTACGTCAGAATTAATTAAGGATGAAGAAACTTGGTTTGAAGAATTCTTAGCAATGAAAATTGCAATCGGTGCCGTTGATAGCATCGATGAAGCCATTTCAAAAACTAACAAATACAGCGGCGGACATTCTAGTGTTATCTTGACCGAAGACAATCAAAAAGCTGCTTATTTCATGGAAAATATAGACAGTGCAGCTGTTTATCACAACGCCTCTACCCGCTTCACCGATGGTGGCCAAATGGGCGTAGGCGCAGAATTAGCCATCAGTACGGACAAACTACACCATCGCGGGCCTTTAGGTTTAAAACAATTGGTAACTAACAAGTATTACGTTTATGGTGATGGCCATGTGCGTGTGTAAACTCTATCATATTAATTTAAAAACGTCTTCTTTCCAAATTCTGGAAGAAGACGTTTTCTTTTAAATTGAATCAAAATATTTCTGAAATAAAATCTTAATAACTTATTTCAAACAAATTCACTTGATCGGAAGCAGTATCAAAAAAATCAGACTGGAAGTTACGTACAATTCCATTTTTACGCACACTCCACTTTATCTGAACAGATGCTCCTTCCTGTATATAACCATAAAGAATCGAATTAACATCATCTCCTATCCAATACGGGTTGAGACCATTTTCTGAGGCAGGATCTTCATACGGCTGATTTTGATCTCCAAAATTTTCAATTTTATAAATTATGTTGTTGAAATAGTTTGTATTATTCTGATAAATACTAATTCCAATAGCGTCATTATCGTCATATGGAGACGTGCTTTTTAATGCAATTTCGAGCTTTTCATATTTCCTTACAACAAAATTTAAAGGACTCCCGTTTTCCAAATCAGACAAATAGAAATTCTTTTGCTCTTGAAGCATTCCAGTAGCAACTTGCTCGTTTATCTGTTCAAAAAGGAAAACATTATCCTTATTTTTATAAAATAGAGTCGCTGTAAAATAACCGTTTGCATCGGTTTGTATCTGTTTTGAACTGATCTCTACTGTATAGCCCAACATTCCAGATCCATGGTATTCATTAACTTTTGCCAAAATCAATCCATCTGAAACTCCTTTACCTGTTACTTGGCTAACGAGTCTTCCTGATATTTCTATCGAATTGAGACCGTCATCATCTGCCGAACATCCAGCTAGCAAAAGGACAGTCAATAGTAAAAAGAAAATTTTTGTTCTCATAATCATAGTTTTAAGTTAGAAATTAATACTTCACTGAAAATAAAACAAGCTTGGATAAGTAAACAATTAGGCGATTTTATGCTCTTCATTTTTTGAGGAGTAGTATAATAACTCGCCGCTAAAAAATTTAATTAAACGAAATATTCTCCAATAAATTTTGCATCAGTAGTTAATTTCGGCACGTATATTAATCCACACGTATAAAAGCAAAAGCGCTCAGCCCCAAAAGACATCTTTAAACATCAAACCAATAAATTCACTATGGATTTATGGAAAAGAACGAACCCAATGTTTGTTGAATTGTCTTCCTGGGAAAATTCAGAGAATACATTCAACAATAAAAGTGAAAACAAGAACACGATCTAATTTGTAATTGATTTCAAATCAACTAAAGTTTAGTCAAGCTAAAGTAAAACAAATAGCAGTAATTTCAACGCAACCTATTTTAATTCTCGAGACTATAGGTAAACATCTAAATCCATCCGCCATGAAGTTTTTACGATTAGGTTTTCTTTTTCTTTTGACAATTCAATATTCCTGTGTAAACGAATTCTTAGACATGCCTGATCCCTCGACGGCAATTGCTGTAAATTCTGAGTTATACAATCTCCTTCAAAAGGTAGCAGATAACGACTTTGAAAATGATATGACATGTATTGAATTTAATTACCCGTTCACGCTCATTATTTATGATGAGAATATGAACATTTTCAAATATCAATCTATAAGAAGCGATATTGAATTTAGAGAGGTTTTAGGCAGTTTGGAAGATGGGAAATCCATTAGTCTCAGCTATCCAATATCAAGTGTTCTAGACAATGGACAATCGTATGAAATTACCAACAACCAGGAACTCGAGGAAGCTCTGGGACAATGCTTAAAAGCGGACACCATTATTACTTGCAACAATATTCTTACCCAAACTTCTTGCATTTGGAAAGTATCCCATTTGGATGGGCCTAACCCTCAATATGAAAACTCTTATTTTCAGGTAAGTTCGTTGGGAAATGCCGGTCTCTATTTTCAGAATCATTCTTTTGGAGGCACTTGGATAACCTATTTTATTGAAGATAAATTGCATTTGAATATTTTTATTGTCGGAGATGAAGAAGTAAGCACTGATTGGAATTATGATTGGAAAGTGGTTGATTTTAATGATTCTCAAATGGAAATAGAAAATGGCACCGATCATTTTTTGCTCGTCAAATACTGTTTTGAACCTTGCATAAAATTTCTCATTGAAGAATGTGAAACAGAGTTTAATTCTGGCGTTGCAATATTTGATTTAGAGAGTTATTTCGGTTGTTTCTTCCCTTTCACGGATATTTCAGATCCATCAACTGTTACTTGGAGTTATTATGAAAGTGAGGAAGACATGATTGCAGGAATAAACCCAATTGAAGATTTATTATATAGTAATGTCACAAACCCCCAAGTTATTTATGTTAGATTTGATGATATAACTACCGGGGAAATGGTAACTTTTATACCATTAATATTAAAAGCTATTAACTGTTAATCCTATTAATATGAAAACAAATAGTTATGTTATTCTTATATTTTCTTTACTCACATTTTTATCCTGTTCAAATGATGATGACAATAAAGTTATATCCCCTATGCAAAATGATTGTCAGAGTGGAGGTCTTAAAATGTATACAGAATGTTGTATAGAAGGACCAATACAAGCAAAAACCGATCAAATTATTTCGCTCACATATACAAGCAATTTTGAAAGCGCTAGGTATGAATGGGAAGTTCTAGGTACTTCAATGACGCTCGTAGAGGGTGAAAACTCCGCAATTGCAAAGTTTAGAACCGCAAAAAATTTTGTTAGCGATTCCATAGTTGGGTATAGTATTTCAACAGATGAAGGGGTGGCCTGCTCTCAAGTTATAGCAATAAAAGTCTATTAATCAATAGGTATTGATGAAAATAACCTTTTCAAAACAATCAAAATTGCAGTATGACCAACTAGAAACTTTTAATAATTTATAATAGAATATTTGAAAATAGAAGAATTAATAAATCTCTGTATAAAAAATGACCGGACAGCTCAAAATGAATTGTTCCAGCGGTACAAAGATGTCCTGTTTTTTACCTCATTAAAGTATTGCAGAAATGAAGCCGACGCTGAAGACAATCTTCACGATGCGTTTATAACTATTTTTCAAAAAATTAAAACCTTTCAGCATAAGGGCTCTTTTGAAGGCTGGATGAAACGAATAACAATTTACAAAGCCATAGATAAGTACAAAAATAAAAAACCAGTTTCCATTGAAATAAATAACGATCTTTTTGAAGAAATAGTTGAGATTCAAGAAGAACCTGAAATTTCAATTGACCAACTACTAAAACTCATTCAAGGACTGCCAGACCAATATCGACTTGTTTTTAACCTGTATCAAATGGATGGCTATTCACATAAAGAAATTACAACTCTTTTGAATATTACGGAAGGCACTTCCAAATCGAACTACCATCGCGCAAAGATTATTTTACGCGATAAAGTCTTGGAATTTACCAAGAATCTTAACTCAAAAACCACTTAAAATTGGGACGAAATAAAGACATTGGAACTCTTTTTGAAAAGAATCTCAACCAAGGAAAAATAGCTCCTAACCCAAAACTGTGGGAAAAGATAAGCCTCTCTTGGGAAAGAGAAATGCACCGACGAAAAAGAAATCTTCTTTATTGGATTGTGGGCGGAGGAATTCTTCTTTCTTTAGGTTTATTAATCCTGATAAATAATGAAAATGTTCTAGAGCAGGATGCTCCTGTAAATAAAAATAACACCAATATTATTTCTCCTTCCAACACTTCATCTAAATCAAAGAAAAAAAATACTACTCAAGAAGTTTATAAAGAAGATTCACTGACAATTATAAAAACCGATAAAACACTTTTAAAAAGCGAGAGACCAAAAGAAAATTTTAAGGAAATTGAAATCGAGAATTCATCAAAGATTAATCAACCTTCTAAGGAAAAGCGCTCTAACAATAAATCGAAAAACGAAAAACAAAAAGAGGACAACACGGATGAAAACTATAAGATCACCACAAATTATCATTACTACAATAGTGAAAATGAGAAGCATATAGTTACAACCGATAAAAGTTTAATAGATAGTTTGGTTTCAAGAAAACAGCAGGTTTCGGATTCTTCAAATACTAAAAAACAGGATAGCCTTCTTCAAAAGACAAAACCATAATCATTCTAAAAAAGGAATTTCTAAACAAAATTTAAAATCTCGTGTAACCTTTCCTACGTTTTCTACGTATAAGATAATAGACAAGTTTAAAACTTTAATTTTTAGGACAATCCTTAAATGAGACAACTCAAAATTACAAAGCAGGTTACCAACAGGGAAACCGCTTCATTGGACAAGTATCTTCAGGAAATTGGAAAGGTTGACTTAATCACCGCAGACGAGGAAGTTGAATTGGCACAGCGAATTAAAGCTGGTGACCAAACTGCTTTGGAAAAATTGACCAAAGCCAACCTCCGTTTCGTCGTTTCGGTGGCAAAGCAATATCAAAACCAAGGACTTACACTTCCAGACCTTATCAACGAAGGAAATCTTGGTTTAATTAAAGCTGCGCAACGTTTTGACGAAACGCGTGGATTTAAATTTATTTCCTATGCGGTATGGTGGATTCGACAATCCATTTTGCAGGCGTTGGCTGAACAATCTCGTATTGTTCGTTTGCCTCTCAACAAAATTGGAAGTATTAACAAGATAAACAAAATGTACGCTTATTTGGAACAAGCCAATGAGCGTCCACCCTCTGCTGAGGAAATAGCCAAGGAATTGGATATGACCATCAACGACGTCAAGGAATCTATGAAAAATTCTGGGCGTCACGTATCTATGGATGCGCCTCTTATTGAAGGTGAGGACAGCAACCTATATGATGTTTTACGAAGTGGCGAATCTCCAAACCCAGACCGCCTTCTTATGCACGAATCGCTGCGTACAGAGATTGAAAGAGCCTTGGAGACTTTAACTCCTAGAGAGGCAGACGTTATCCGGCTTTACTTTGGACTGGGTGACCAAAACCCAATGACCTTGGAAGAAATTGGAGAAACATTCGACCTTACCAGAGAACGTGTTCGACAAATCAAGGAAAAAGCAATCAGGAGGTTGAAACATACTTCTCGAAGCAAAATCTTGATGACTTATTTGGGTTAATCAAAAAACCTTGAAAAAACCTCCGACAAAATCTCGGAGGTTTTTTTTAGCTCCAATAGCATAACTTACCAATTACTTCCCTCTTCCCCGACCTAAAGTGAGCAAAGAATTCGCTCCGCAAATAGAGATTTGGAATATCTATAAACTTATAGACGCCATAAACTTTTAAACTCCTCAACTCATAAACTCTTCGACTAATGAACTAATCCTTACCTTTGCAAAAACCATCAAAATGAGCCATACAATAATTGCCCCTTCCATTCTCGCCGCTGATTTCGCCAACCTTCAACGGGATATTGAAATGATAAACAATAGCGAAGCTGACTGGTTTCATTTAGATGTGATGGACGGACTTTTCGTGCCAAACATTTCATTTGGAATGCCCGTTATAAAAAGCATTGCTGCGCACGCCAAAAAACCATTAGACGTGCATTTGATGATAATTGATCCAGACCGCTACATAAAGACTTTCGCCGACTTGGGTACAGAAATCCTTACCGTCCATTACGAAGCCTGTACGCATCTGCATCGCTCTTTGCAAGCCATAAAGTTGGAAGGAATGCAAGCAGGAGTGGCCATCAACCCCCATACCAATGTTTTGCTATTGGAAGACACCATAAATGACATAGACCTTGTGTGCATGATGAGCGTTAACCCCGGTTTTGGCGGACAAAGTTTTATTGAGAACACTTACAAAAAAGTGGAGCAGTTAAAAAGAATGATAGACGCCAACGGTTCAAAAACAAAAATTGAAATTGATGGCGGGGTTACGGATAAAAATGCCAAACAATTAGTGAATGCTGGAGCCGATGTACTGGTTGCAGGGAGTTATGTTTTTGGCGCTACCAATCCTACCAAAACTATTGAGGAACTGAAAAAATTGGTTAAACAATAGAAAAAATGGCTTCATCCTCTTGTTCGGAAAATCTTCTCGATGTTTTGATTATTGGCGCGGGTCCTATTGGGATTGCTTGTGCGCTTGAATGCCAAAAAAAAGATTTGAAATATATTGTAGTCGAAAAAGGGACGCTGACCAATTCATTATATAACTATCCATTGAATATGACCTTTTTTTCAACTTCGGAAAAATTGGAGATTGATGGAATTCCGTTTATAAGTAATAATCCGAAGCCACATCGAAACGAAGCTCTGGAATATTATCGAAGGGTGGCCACTTCAAATGACCTTTGTATTAATTTATATGAAGAAATATTATCTGTAACCAAAATTGATGAACGATTTGAAATTGTCTCGCAAAAGTCAAAATATCGTTCAGAAAATATCATTGTAAGCACTGGATTCTTTGACATCCCGAACTTGTTAAACGTTCCTGGCGAGGATTTGCCCAAGGTGATGCATTATTACAAAGAACCACATCCTTTTGTGATGCAGAAGGTTATTGTGGTAGGAGCCAGTAATTCATCTGTAGATGCCGCTTTGGAAATTTGGCGAAAAGGCGGAGAAGTAACTATGATAATTCGAGGTCAGGAAATTGGTGAACGGGTGAAATATTGGGTAAAGCCAGATATTGAAAACAGGATAAAAGAAGGCAGCATAAGAGCCTTCTTCAATTCAGAAATCGAAGAAATCAAAGAGACTGAAGTTATAATAAAAACTCCAAATGGACGGGAAATTATACAAAATGATTTTGTAATTGCGCTTACCGGATACCGTCCAAATTTTGAATTCCTCAGAAATCTTGGAGTTCGACTATCTGATGACGTTAAGATGCTTCCCAGTTACGATCCCACAACCATGGAAACTAACATACCTGGCTTATATCTTGCGGGTGTAATTTGTGGGGGGATGGAAACCCATAAATGGTTTATTGAAAACTCTAGGGTTCACGCTGGGTTGATTGCGGAGAATATAGGAAAGGCTCAGTAGGCGGTTATCGGTTATCGGTTATCGGAAAACAAATAAAAGTGAACCAACTTCCTCAATTATCTCTTAAAATCCATTAAAATTTTAAACGTTGCATCTTTCCTTAATATCTGTAGATGTTGTTCGTCTTTATTTCAAATAAATACAGCCCTAAAAAAACTGAATTGGTAAAATTCTGCATTCCCTAATTTTTCCAATTATATTCATAAAAAATCCCCAGCGCAAAACCGAGGATTTTTCAAATAATAAATGAATATAACTATTGACTAAAAGTCAAAGGTATAATACTTATCCCAAAATAAACGTTGTTCTGCGGCATCTCCTAATGGACCCAATGCAGCTGATGCATCTCCATAGTTAGCCCCATTTAATGTTTGTTCAAGAACTGGATAGGTATATCTAACTGGAAACCCAGATTGAGCTCTTAAAGGTTCCGTAAGAATTGGATAGTCAAGTCTTCTTACAGAAAGATAAGATGCAAAACTACGGTTGTACAACGCAAGATAAGCTTGAGTTCCTATAACCTCCTTCCAGTTACCATCCGCTAGAGCAAGAGCTGAATTGTAATCAACTTCAGGTTTTGCCAAATAGCTTGCAACATCACTAACATTCCAGTATGCAAAGTTTGCTGTAATGCCAGCTTCATAGTGACTTTCAGCAGTTCCACCAACAGCAATACCTCTTTCAATTGCCTCAGCTAATAAAAATTCTACTTCAGCGTAAGAAAAGATAACTCCAGGTTCAGCTGGATCAACGATACGATTGGAAACGTGTGAATATAAACTATAAGTAGATTTAGTACCTATAAGACCACCTACATAAGAGTTAATAGCGATACCATCACCTACGTTTACTGCAGTGTTAATATTATCAACTTCAATAGTATTAGAAGTTACATTTACTGCAGTGCCTAGTAAAATACTTGCATCCTCAAAAACTTGAAGATAAATTTCATCACCCACGGCTGGAGGATTAGTAAGATCTTTAGTCATTGTAATAGTAGTAACTGTTCCAGAAGTAGAAACAGCAGCTACTGGATTACCAACGGTAGCATCCTCAGGATCCCAACCATATTTGAAATCTACTTTTCCATTAAAGTAAGCAGACCTACGTGGATCATTAAGATCGTTCATGATGTTAACAATAGTAGCGGCAGGGACATAATCATTACGACCACTTAAAACTAAGTTGTTGTTCATTGGGTTGTTATTTGGAGCTGCACTTCTATATGCATAAGTAGCATTGTCTGCATTGCTTTGGAAAACACCTGAGGCAACTGCAGTTGTTATAGTAGTTTGAGCTAGTCCTGGCTCATCATCAGCCATAGTCATACCCATACGCAACTTCAACGAATTGGCAAATTTCTTCCAATTTGCAACTTTACCACCGTAAATAAGGTCTTCTTCAGCACCAAAACTTTTACGATCTGTGTCCATACTGGCTATTGCAGCATCCAATCTAACTAGCAAATCCTTATAAACCGTTTTTGCATCATCATATTTCGGTAATAGATTATCTATTTCCAAAGCTTCAGTGTATGGGATGTCCCCGAAGGTCTCAACCAAATTAGCATATGAGTAAATTGTTAGAACTTCGATGATTGCCAATTTGTTTGGCTTTCTTCCATTCAACTCATCACTAACATAAGTGGTTTCACTTATAATTCTAGATGCCTCATCTAAATCTTTCAACACATCACGATACATGATTCTCCAGTGGTTATCCGGAATAGAACGCGTTACTTGATCATATCTGCTTTCATCTAAATAAGTAGTTTCCTGTAGCTGCTGCGTCCAAAGCCTTAAGTTGTTAAGGTTTACGTTTGGAGTAGTAAGCTGATCAACAAGTCGCTTTTGTGAGGATGCGAATAAACTTTCGCCACTCACATTAGCAGGGTCTTTAACGTTTTCGTTCAAATCTTCAAGATTATTTGAACACGACACGGCCAAAACCGCCGTAATTAATATTAAAATCAGTTTCTTCATTTTTCTATGTATTAAAATTGTGCTTTAATGTTAAACCCATAATCCTGGGTAGTTGGCAATGCACCAGTGCTATATCCTTGTAGGTTACCTGAACTTAAACCTGATTCTGGATCTGCATAAGGCATATTTTTATGAATAATCCAAAGGTTAGAACCAGAAACGCTAAACTGAAGTCCTGTCATAAATGTGTTATCAAGGAATCTTGATGGTAAAGTATAAGTAAGAGATGCTTGACGTAATTTTACGTAACTGGCATCATATACAAACTCTGAATCAGGGAAGGCAGCATAACCAAAAGGGCTAAATGTGTTAGCATCTACTCTTGTAGTGTTTGTAGAACCATCAGGATTAACACCTGGGTTGATAAATCCACCACCATCAGCTAGTGTATTTCTGATTGGATTTCCTAACTCGTTAGTATAAGCAGTGTTTGAGTACAGACCTGTAGCTTCACCATAATATTGATCCAAGGAGAAAATACTTCCACCTTCTTGAATATCGATAAGGAAACTAAAAGATAGGTTTTTATAAGTAAGGGTATTTGTAATACCAGCTAACCAATCTGGATTGGTATCACCAATAATATTATTGGATGTTCCAGTTTTAATGTAATTTCCAGAATCTGGATCAACTACTTTCTCACCATTTAAATAGGTATAATCAGTTCCGTAAATAACTCCGTAAGGTTGTCCTAAAACAGCGTTAATTGTAATACCACCTTGGTATCTACCCAACTGTAATGTTTCAATTCCATCAGGAAGTGCAACTACCTTACTCTTGTTTTGAGACCAGTTTACATTCATTCCCCAGCTAAAGTTATCATTTTTTACAGGCATCGCATTTAACGAAACTTCAAAACCTTTGTTTTCAATTTCACCAGCGTTCAATAACTTAGCTGTATAACCTGTAGCCGCTGAAACTGGAGCAGCCACGATTTGGTCAAGAGAGTTTGACTTATAATAAGCAACATCAAAACCAACACGATTGTTTGCAAATCGCATTTCAAGACCTGCTTCATAACTTTTTGTAGTTTCAGGTTTCAGTTCTGGATTGTTTTTAGTGTTTGGGATAGAAGTTCCAATATCATCATTGATTGTGTATGTATCTATCAACCTATCAAATGGAGCTCCGTTACCTACTTCAGCATAGTTTACTCTCAACTTACCAAAGCTAATAGCGCTTGAATTAATCAATTTGCTGAAAACAAAGCTACCAGAGATGGATGGGTAATAGAATACACTGTTATCTTCAGGTAATGTTGAGAAATGATCTCTTCTTATTGTTCCATCTAAGTAAGCAACATTCCCAAAACCAAAAGATGCACTGGCATAAATACCATCAACACCAATTTTTTCAGCTTGTTCTATAGGACGTGGATTTGCAGATACAGTATTCTGAAGTGAATAAAGACCTGGTACAATTAAACCACCCGCAGTAGAAGATGTTAGCGAATTAAAACTATTTCTTCTAATATTGGTTCCCAAAATTCCAGCAAAGCTGATGTTTTCAGTAAAATGAGTATTGAAATTGAACATTAAATCGTAGTTAGTTTCTGTAGCAGTAATATCTCTTCTTAAATAACCAGAGTCAACATTTCCACGAGTTACACCGAAAGGAGTAGCCACAGAACCTACAGCTCTACGCTCTTCTTGTTGCTCGTCATACGAATCAGTAGAAACTCTACCAGTAACATTTACCCAGTCTGCAAGTTTATAGTTTAATTCAAAGTTACCAATGAAACGATCCCTACTATCATTTTGGTAGTTTTCGTATCTTGTCCAATATGGGTTATCCCAATAAGCAGGAGCAGCTCCAATAGATGTATTAACAGGGTTCCAACTTACGTTTCTGCCTGTAGCAAAATAAATATCTCTTTGCGCTTTGATGTCAGTAGTAGTAGCCCACCATTGCTTCATGTTACCAACAATGTTATCATTATAACCAGTAGAGTTACGACCTATAGCGTCAGTTTTAATATAATTAGCAAAACCACTAGCAGTTAATTTATCTGAAACATTATAAGTGCCACTAAAGATAAAGTTATGTCTGTCCAAATGGCTGTTTGGCATTAATCCAGATTGATCTAGTTTGGTATAAGACAAACGGTATGCTCCATTCTCCATACCATTTGAAATGGAAATAGAGTTGGTAAGTGTTATCGGAGTTTCAAAAAAGGTGATTGGACCATTTTTTGCAGCGACGTAAGGCGTTTTCTTTAAGTAGTTAGGAGATTCCGGATCAAATGAATCCCACTGATAGATGTAAAGATTTGGATCAAAAGCAGGACCGTAAGAAGCATCATCTGCATAGTTACCAACTTGATCATCAACACCATCTCCATCAACATCTTCAAAGGTAAAATAATCATCACCATACCCTGGTCCATATTGATTTTGATATGTAATAAAGGTACTCTTGTCAATAAATCCAACTTGAGCATTAGAGTTAATTGTAACTCCAAGTCCTTTACCTCTCTTACCTTTTTTGGTAGTAATGATAATCACACCGTTTGCGGCACGAGAACCATAAAGCGCCGATGCAGCAGCACCTTTCAACACGTTGATTGACTCAATGTCATCAGGGTTAATGTCGGCCGCCGCATTACCGTAATCATAATAGTTACCAGAAGCTTGAGCTTGTCCAGTAGAGTTAGTATTACGGTTACTGATTGGAACTCCATCAACAACAAATAAAGCTTGGTTATCTCCTGTTAAGGAAGTGTTCCCTCTAATAACCACGTTGGTAGAACCACCGAAGTTATTGTTACGCCGTATTTGAAGTCCAGAAACCTTACCAGAAAGTGCATTGGTAAAGTTGCCACTCTTTACAGCAGCTATGTCTTCACCTTCCACTTCTTGGGTGGAATAACCTAGGGATTGTTTCTCGCGGGAAACTCCAAGAGCCGTTACCACAACTTCTTCCAATGCAGAACCTGCCTGCATGGATACATTAATCTTATTTGAAGCTCCAACAGTAATCTCTTGGGTTTCAAATCCTACATAACTATAAATAAGGGTTTGTCCCACACTCGCCTCGATGGAGTAATTCCCATCAAAGTCGGACTGAGTTCCTGTGGTAGTCCCTTTTATAATTATGTTTACTCCAGGGAGCGGTAGTCCCGTGTTATCTGACACCGCCCCTGAAATCGTTTTCTCCTGTGCAAAAGCGAGCTGCACAATGAACACTAGTAATAGTGTTAAAATTCCATTAAACTTTGTTTTCATTTTTTTTGTTTGTTTGAATTAGCACACCAAATTTGACAATAAAATGTTACAAATCCTATTTTTAAAGAGAATAGATGCAAGCGAAAACTAATACACATCCCATCAAAACCTTCATTTTTCAGGATAATTCATCAACTAAAACTTACATAAACCCCTGATTTAATAGGAGTTTTAGGACAGGTGAAGCCGTTTTCAGCCAGAAGAGTTGGGGCAAAAAAAAAATTATTTTTTTCCAACACTTTATTAACAATCGACCCGAAAATCCACAATTCAGCAAAATTTACTCATATCGCTCCTTAGATTATCTCTTAAAACAATTGTTGGCGAACCAATTTAGGAAATGCAGAAATCTTAAAGATTTATATTATTTAACAAAAATTATTTTCTCGGTTAAAAGCTGATAGATTTATTTTTTGCCAGAAACTTCTCCTTTAAATTGCTGGGAATTATTTTTAAACAGCACATTAAAGGTTGTAAGGCTTCCATAACATCGGGTTATGTATTGTTGAAGATCAACTTTGTCTTGTTCTGATAAATCTTTACTAGCGTTAATCTTCTGTTCCATCACTCGAAGACGATCTCTAAGCATAACAATTTTATGAAAAAAAGTGTCCATCGGAATTTCTTTTGAGGATAAGTTCTTATCAGCCGGTTGCAAAACCATGGTTCCATTTTTCCATTTCTCGGCGATTGGCACAACTTCGCTGAAGCCGTTCCACTTTTTAAGAATATCCCTTAGGCTCTTTTCAACATCGAAAAAACTGACAGAATCAACCTCATCTTCGGCGGCTTCTATAATTTCAAAATCCTCGTCAACCGGAATCGTTTCCAGTCCATTATCTATAAAGGTAACCCAATACATTTTCGAAGTGACATTTGTAATCACTCCTTTCCCATATTCCGCGTGATTGATGCGCGAACCGATTCCTAATATTAGTTTCATATCTTTTTATTTTTATTTTTGGCGGTAAATGTAATGAAACATTTATAACCAGTTTTTAACAATCCGTCCGTCCTCATGGCCTCTTTCAAATTTTAATTCAATGAGACGTGAGAAAGGAAAAATGTTCTCCTTAATATATATACGGAAATCTAGGTTAAGAAGAATTCAGATTATAATCCAAAAAAAAACCATCCAAATTCAAAAATTTGGATGGTTTTATCGGCCTAAGGGGTATGGCCGATGCGGATTACTTCTTCTTAGGAGTAGTCGGCGTAGCCTTTTTGTTATCCTGTTTTTTAGCCGTTGTGGCTTTTGCAGGTTGCGGCTTTTTGCTTTGCTTTTCTTGTGGCATAACAATATTTATTTACGGTTTAACACCATAAAGGTAAAACGGGTGTTTGTTAAATTATTCACTCGTTGGCGAAAGTTTAACACCTCTGTTTTACGCCAAAAATTTTCTGCATTCCACGATACAATTACGACATGCTGACGCACAGTCTTGACAGTGTTGCATATCATGTTTTTCACATTCATCGGCGCACAAATTGCAGACCTTCATACAATAACGCACCAAATCATTTACATCCTCAAAACCAGTGGCTAAAATTTGACTAAGTGAACTACAAACTTCGGCACACACTCCGTCCAGTCGGATGCAATTAACCATCATTTTTACATTTTCCTCATCTAAACAAGCATCAGCGCAGTAATTACAATGGTTGATACAGTTGCCTAGAGCGTGAATCAATTTTTCATTTCTCATACTATTATGTTTTGAGGTTTAAATTACTAATTTCAACAAAACCAATATATTAAAGAAATTGTAAAAAAATTAGGGATTATTAATGGCCGCCATCTTTATGGTCATCCACTACTTCTGGATCACGATATTTGCAGCAATCATCAATTGACTCGTAAACTTCATCTTTGGCTTTAATACTTTGGGTGTCGTGACCACTATCTGCAATACTTTGCTGAATTGTTGCAAGGTCAGTTTTTCCTTCGTTATAAATTAACTTTAACTCGTGGGTTTGGACATCCCAAATAGCGGATTTTACTCCTTTCGCCTGAATGGAAGCCTTTTCTATTCGTTCTTTGCACATTCCACATACCCCATCAACCTCAATAGTTGCACGTGCATTTTTGTTTTGAGTAAAACCCGTGATTCCAATCAGCATCACTCCTAAACCTAAAAGTACTTTTTTCATATTTATTATATTTTTAATTGATATTACTATTTCTATTCTTTGCCTCGACTTTGCGGTGGGTTAATTAGCGCAGGACGCAAATATTATTAATTTAATCTATATCTCAAACCTGCATAATACGAACTTCCAAAAATAGGTCCATAAACATAAGTTGTATCAAAATTTGAACCGAAAGGATTGTCGCTTCCTATAATTGGATTGTTTTGTCTGACATTGGTAATATTTTCTCCTCCCACATAAACTTCAAAGTTAGATGAAAACACTTTTGTAACTTGAGCGTTCAGGGTTGAAACACTTGGTGAAAACTCAGATAATCCAATAGTGTTTAGATAACTTTCGGTGGAAGCGAAACGTTGTTCTCCCACATAATTGAAGGTTGCATCAAATTTCCAATTTCCTCGTTTAGTTCCCATTTTGGTTTCATACGAAGCATTTGTGAAAAACCGATGATTTGGAGTTAAGGGATTTTGCTTTTTTCCGCTCTTATAAGTGGTTTCCACGTCGTAATATTTATAAGCCATTCGCAAATCGAAACGCTCAAAGACATTATAATTGAACTCAGCCTGAAAATTATTAGAATAACTATCTCCTTCCAAGTTATAAAAACTTATCTCATTGGGGTTTTCCCAATCCACTACAATTTGGTTCTGAAAATCGGTTCGGTAAAAATCAACTGTTATATCGGCTTTTCTTTTAAACAGATTGAAACCCTGCATATAGGAAGCTCCATAATTCCAAGCAATTTCTGGATCCAATCCATAAATTTTTCCACCATTATCTAAAATGTTCAAGTCACGCGAACTTGCAAAAAGCTTTTGATTTTCAGCAAAAATATTGGCACTTCGTTTTCCTCTTCCCGCCGATACTCTTAATGCCGATTTTTCCCAAGGAGTATATCGTAAATGAAATCGTGGGGTAAGAAAGGCTCCCAGCGTATTGTGGATGTCGCCACGGATTCCAGCACTGAGGTTTAAGTTCCCTAAATTATCAAAATTGTATTCAAAAAAGGCTCCTACTGAATTTTCTTTCCGATCAAAATTTTCAGTGAGCACCAATTCTTCATAGCTGTCATAAGTCCCATCGATTCCTGTTTTTATTTTATGTCGGGAATCACTGATAATGGAATTGTATAACAAATTAACGTATAAACTATTTTGCTGAATATTATAATCCCTCAGCCCAAAATAAGACTCTTGATCGTGGTGGCTATATGCCACTTGCAGACCGCCCGTACGCCAAGGAAGATCAGGATTGACAAAACCAAATTTTCCCGATACATCAAAATGTTGGGTTTTAATCTCACTTCCCCAAGCATTGGTGGTCCCTCGGTCTATATCAGGATCAAATCCTATTTGCCCAGTCTGCTTTTCGTCATTCAAATACCTAAAATTAAAGAAACCTACATATCCATTCTCCTGATCAGTGTATTGCCAACGGTTCATAACGTTTATTTGCTTCATTAATGGCTCGTCCAAAAATGAATCGTTATTGTTATCGAATTCGGTTTCGCGCATATTTCCATGTAAGTACAAACCAGTGCTCCATCGGTCAGAAATTTTGGTATTCAAATGTGTATTGAGCTCCAGTCGTCCATTTCCAGATCCATACGCATTCACGAAAAGCCGATCGTCTGTTAGCGGTTTTTGAAGTTCCGCATTTATTTGGCCTGCAATACTCGCATAACCATTTACCACACTTCCCGTTCCTTTAGTTATTTGAATACTCTCTACCCAAGTCCCAGGAATAAAACTCAATCCATAAGCCTGTGAAGCTCCTCTAACACTCGGAACATTTTCGGTCGTAATCATAATATAAGGACTGCTGAGACCAAGCATTTTTATTTGTTTGGTACCAGAAATAGCATCAGAGAAATTCACGTCAATGGACGGATTAGTCTCAAAACTTTCGGCCAAATTGCAACAAGCTGCTTTTAAGAGCTCCGCACTACTCACATTTATAACATTCTGCGATTGAAGAAAGGAGCGCGAACTCGCCTTTTGACGGGATGAAATAGTAACCTCATCCAAATTGGCTGTAGATTTTAAGGAATGTGTTATTCTTTTAGGAGAATTTACCGAAATGGTATCAGTTTTATACCCAATAAAACTGATAACCATTTTCTTGTATTCCAGTTTATAAGGAATTTCAAAATTTCCCTCAAAATCGGTAACTGTACCCACTGAAGTGTCCAGCCAATAAACATTCGCTCCTCCCAGCGGAACTTCCTTGGTGTTTACGGTTTCAGTAATTGTGCCCTTTATTTTTTCTTGTGAAAAAACGCATAGCGGGAATAGAAGGGTTATTAATAGAATTTTTTTCATTTTAATGTTTTAATCTGTCTCAGGTATTTGAACCTGGGTTTTACAAAGGTTATATCTTATATTTTATGTTAGAAATCCAATTCAATCAATTTTGGCACTTCTCAATCTCAATGCATTTGCTATAACCGAAACCGAACTGAAGCTCATAGCCAAAGCCGCAATCATCGGAGAAAGTAATAAACCGAAAAAGGGAAACAATACCCCTGCCGCAACTGGAACTCCAAGGGTGTTATATATCATTGCAAAGAATAGGTTCTGCTTGATATTCCGCATCACTTTTTCACTTAAATGAAAAGCTTTTACAATTCCGTGTAAATCTCCTTTTACTAAAGTAATACCTGCACTTTCAATTGCCACATCAGTTCCTGTGCCCATCGCAATACCAACATCACTTTTTGCCAAAGCGGGAGCATCGTTTATCCCGTCGCCAGCCATTGCTACCTTTTTTCCTTCTGCTTGCAGTTTTTCAACCATCGCTAATTTATCCTGAGGTAAAACTTCCGCTTTAAAATTGGCAAGGTTTAATTCAGAAGCAACCGCTTTTGCCGTGTCGTGATTGTCGCCCGTAAGCATTATCACTTCAATCCCTTTTTCTTGTAACTCAGCCAATGCTTTTTTACTGTTCTCCTTTATCTTATCAGAAATAACCACATAACCAACAACTTTTCCATCAATTGCAAGCATAGGAACTGTTTTGCCCTTTTTTTGCTGCGCTGAAACCTCTTTCTTTATTTCTTCTGAAAGAGAAGCGTTGGCTTCATCCATCATCTTCTGATTCCCTAATGCAATTTTCTTCCCATTGATAATCCCCGTAACCCCTTTCCCAGTAACCGAATTGAAATCAGACGTTTTTAAGAATTCAGAATTCTTCTCTTTACCATATTTTACTGTAGCATCAGCAAGCGGGTGTTCACTTTGACTATTTAAGGAAGCGATATATTGAAGCACTTCTTCTTCTGAAATATCTTTTGTCGCTCCTATTTTTTCGACCGAAGGTTTACCTTCAGTAATAGTTCCTGTTTTATCAATAATCAAGACATCAATTTTATTTAAATTTTCTAGTGATTCTGCATTTTTGATAAGCACTCCGTTTCTAGCTCCCATCCCTACTCCAACCATAACAGACATCGGAGTGGCAAGTCCGAGAGCACAAGGACAAGCAATAATCAGCACTGCTATTGCATTAACTAACGCATAGACATAAGAAGGTTCTGGTCCAAAAATCGCCCAAACCACAAATGTGATGACTGAAATCAAAACTACAATCGGCACAAACCAACCCGAAATTCTATCGGCGAGTTTTTGAATGGGAGCCCGACTTCTGCTGGCTTTGTTTACCATTTCGATAATCTGGGAAAGCAAGGTATCGCTTCCAATTTTTTCGGCTACCATCACAAAAGATTGGTTTCCATTGATGGTTCCCGCACTTACCTTATCGTTTTCCCCTTTGGAAACAGGAACAGGTTCGCCTGTAATCATAGATTCATCTATAGACGTTTGGCCCTCAGCTATACTTCCATCTACTGGCACTTTTTCTCCCGGTTTTACCCGAAGTTTGTCGCCAACTTCTATTTTGTCAATTGCAATGGTTTCTTCCTTCCCATCTACAATCCGAACAGCTTTGTTAGGTGCCAATTTTAACAACTCCTTTACTGCGGAATTGGTTCTGTTATGAGCACGTGCTTCTAGAACTTGGCCCATTAAAACCAAAGTCAAAATCACTGCTGCGGATTCAAAATAAACGTGGACTGTTCCTGCTTCGGTTAAAAATTGTTCTGGGAAGAAGTTGGGAAACAACAAGCCAAAAAGACTAAAAATCCAAGCTACACCCGCACCTATCCCAATTAAAGTAAACATATTGAGGTTCCAAGTTTTTATAGAACGATAGGCACGTTCAAAAAACATCCAAGTGGCATAAAACACCACAGGAATGGAAAGCCCGAACTGGACCCAATTCCAATATTCCATTGACATTAAATCGTATAATGGATTATTTGGAATCATCTCGGACATGGCAATCACAAAGATTGGAAGTGTGAATGCTACGGCTATCCAAAACTTATTAAGAAGCAATTTGTAGGATTTGTTCTCTTCAGATTCATCGGCATCCAGTGGCACCAAATCCATTCCACATTTTGGACAAGCGCCCGGCTCGCCGCTTATAACCTCTGGATGCATCGGACAAGTATATTGTGTTGGACTCAAGGAAGTTTTTGCTTCCTTTACCAAGTCCATTCCACATACGGGGCAATCGCCAGGTTTGTCGTAGGTTTTTTCCCCTTCGCAATGCATTGGACAATAATAAGTCCCCGGGCCAGTATTCTTTGTTTTAGCAGATTCCTTTTTTGCTTTATGTGCTTCTTCTGCCTTTTTATCTCCAATTTTGGAAATGCTGTAACTACCACCATCATCTGCAAGTGCCTTTTGAAAAGTTTCAAGAGGAATTTGTTTTTCCATTTCAATTTCTGCTTCCGCTTTCTCCAGATTTACAATTGCTTTGGATACTCCTTTTATGGAATTCAAGACTTCCTCTACATGGCTTCGACAGCCATTACAGGTCATTCCGAATATTTTATAGGTTGATTTAGAAGAACCCTTTGCCCCAGAAACCAAATGCATTCCACAGACTGGACAGTCGCCCGGTTTATCATAGGTTTTATCGCCTTCGCAATGCATAGGACAATAAAATCGCTCTGGGTTCCGACTTTTCTCAACAGAATGGTCTTGTGCCTGCACTTTGTCCTCTGTCGACGACATTGGAAGCGGACTCACTTCTGGCATTGAAATAGTATATCTTCCACCATCGTCTTCTAAAGCTTTCTCAAAAACTTCCAAAGGAATATGGTTTTTCATTTCTATTATAGCTTCGCCTTTTTCTAGATTTACCGATGCTTTTGAAACGTTTTCAACCTCATTTAAAATCTGCTCTACATGGCCTCGACAGCCATTGCAAGTCATTCCGAAAATTTTATATATGTGTGTCATTACTCTTGGTGTTTTCTCATTATTTAATAAGTTGTAATAATACAAATGGTCAATCAAATGGTATTATTAGTTTTCTGCTTCTAATCGTTTAATCATTGTCTTCATTTCCGCAATTTCCTTTTCTTGTGCTTTAATAATATCATCTGCCAATTTTTTCACCTCGGGATCTTTTATATCTGCTCTTTTACTAGTTAAAATAGCGATGGAATGATGCGGAATCATTGCCTTCATCCATAAAACATCACCAACAATAGGGCCTTGTGCTCTAACCAAACCAAGTGCGCTGACAAACAGGATTAAGCTTCCCAATAAAATTGCAATATTTTTTTTCTTGTTTTGATACATTTTACGCATAAAGAACCACATGATTACTGCCATTGCCGCAATACCCAAACACGACATATAAAATCTTGTGAGACTAAAATAAACGTGGTCTATTTCATACGTATTCAAATACATTGTGATGTACATTGCTATAAAAGAAGCCGCAAGCATCAAAATAAACTTTGTGTAATTGTTGTTTTTTGAAGGTTGGTTTGAGTTTTTCATAGTATTGAAATTTATGGTTTAGTATTTAGAATTCTCAAGAGTTTTTAGATTGTAGCTTTATTGTAAACTATCTTTTATCCCCTTCATATAATCGATAACTTCCTTTTTTTTAGATTCTGAAAATACAGCGTCTCTGTGAATTAAAGCATAAGAGAAAAGTGGCATTTCATCATCCTTAATCTGGCTCATAATAGATTTTAATTTGCTGTTTTTTCTACGATTAGAATACGTGTCCCATTCACTAAAATTTAGTTCATTTTTTCCTTCTTTAATATGGTCTTCTAAAAACCAAGCAACAGGTTGTAACTTATTATACCAAGGATACTTCGTATTGTTGCTGTGGCAGTCATAACAAGATACTTGCAGTAATTTGCCAATGTTTTCTGGCGTGTTGTTCACCAGCAAAAAATCGGTTTTTGGCACAAGATCGCTTTGGTTGCGCTCTGTGGGAATAAACTGAATTCCCACAAATACTAGCAATAAAATTAGCGCTATGACTTTTAGAGTTTTCATAATAAATTTGACTTAAGACGGTAGGACATTAGACGTAAGACTATCGGGATTGCTTTTTAATCTTACGTCTATAGGTCCTTCGTCATTTAATTTATCTCCTTTTGTACTTTTCCGCAGTTCATCATTTTGCTGCCGAAGTATGGATTTTTAATTTCTTTCTCCATACTTAACCAAGCTCCACCGCCATCAGCATACATTGGACAAAATTGTTGGTAAAGTGTATTGTCTGTTCCGGTAATTGCTACCAAATCTGTAATATCCTTTGTTAACATTTTGAAATGTTCGCGTTGGTGAGCCATTTCGCTCTTGCCAATATGTTCTGCGTGCTCGGTTGCAACTTCAATAATGTCTTTTAACTCCTTTTGCTGTTCAGATGTATAACTAGTTACATTAAAAGCTTTTAATGTATTTTCAAGTTTCTTTCCAGCGCTTGCCACAGCTTTTTCATCAGTTGCTACTAAAGCGTCTTTAAGTACCATATAATCTGCCAACACTAGCTTTGAACCAGAATTCTGTGCATCTGAAGCCATCGCACTATTAGACGAGCTCATATCGTCGTGGTTCATACCTTCTTCGTGGTTCATTTCGGAATTGATAGCTGCTTCTTCCGTTTGCTCATTTTTGCCGTCTTTACAAGACATTGCTGTTAGGCTTACGAAAGCCATAACCATAATTGCTGTTGTTACTCTTACTTTTTTCATTTTAATTTTGATTTAAATTAATACTTTTTTCTACTTTACTATTGTTGATTAAAATCTCACCGAGAGTCCACCACCTGCGCCAAAACGGTTGTCGTAGCTTGCCATCAATGAAAAGTCTCGCGATAAATAATACTCCACGCCTGCCTTCCAAGTAACTTCGTTCGAAAAATTATCTCCCATAGGAAGGTCGTTCACCCATCCAAAGTCTGCTTGGTATTCATATTTGCCGAAAATTGCGGTTCGCGGAAAGATTAAAATCTCTCTACTCAAACTAATTTGGGGTCTTAATTTACTGTCTATGCGCATATCGAGATTGAAAAGATAGGGTGTCAAAAATCTAATTCCTGCAATGGCCGTGGTTGAAATTTCATCTAAATTGTCTTCCAATTCATTTTCAATATTCACTCCTCCAAACACTCTAAAATAATCGTGGAGATAACGTTCATAGGTTACTTCGGCTTCTAAGTTTTGATTCCATCCATATTCTGCCGAAACATTAAATTGGTTTCGAAGATTGGAAGCAACAAAATTAAACTCCGCCATATGCGACGCCACATCAGCCGTTGACCACACATAAAACTGATCTGCTTCCTTAATTAAATGTTTTACAGGATATTTTTCCATTCGTGGGTCGCGAGGCGTTTCATAACTTACCACGCGTGCCATTCCGCTCATCATATGATAAAGTATATGACAGTGAAAAAACCAATCGCCGTTTTCATCGCCATTGTTACCACTAAATTCTATGGTAACTTGCTCCATTGGCGGGACGTTGACCGTGTGTTTCAAAGGTGAATACTCCCCATTTTTATTGATGACTCTAAAAAAGTGACCGTGAAGGTGCATTGGGTGATGCATCATCGTTAAATTATTGAAGGTCATTCTAGTTACTTCGCCATTCTTTATTTTAATGTTGTCGGCTTCACTCAAAGGAACACCGTTCATACTCCAAATGTAGCGTTGCATATTCCCCGTAAGATTCAAAAGAATTTCCTTTACTGGAAGATTTTTATCGTAACTAGTTTTTTCTGGAGATTTTAAATAATCGTAATTGTATTCTGAAAACATGTTCATTCCCTCCATATTTGAATGATCCATTTTTTCTGTTTTTGAAGATGAATCTGAAGTCATTTCCATCTTAGAATGATCCATCTTGGAATGATCCATTTCCATCCCCTTCATCGTTTTAGTTGAATCTGTTTTCTTTTCCGGATTGGAATGGTTCATTTTTGAATGGTCTACTTTCTCGTCCATTGCAGCATCTTTCGGCATTTGCATATCCATGGCTCCTTCTTCCATATTCATTGTTCCCATTTGCATTCCGTATTCATCTTTCATTTCAAAACGTTCATCTTTTTTTGGTTGAAATTTTATGGCGTGTGCCCCCATTTTCATATTCATTTTTGCCATTTCCTGCATCATCTTTATTTTATCGGGTTTCGGAATAATTTCAGCAGAAAGCACTTCTCCTTTTCCAAAATAAGCTGTAGTAGTTCCCGAACCGTCCTGCGCCATTGCGCGTAACTCAATTTTGTCATTTTGAGGGATGGTAATAATAAAGTCATAAGTTTCAGCAGTGGCTATAAATGTTTTACTGTGTTCAACGGGAATAACGTCCAAGCCATCGGCAGAGACCAGCAATGGAGGATAGCCGCCAAATGTGATCCAAAATTGCGAAGAGGCAGAACCATTTATTATGCGCAAACGCACTTTTTCTCCTGGATTAAAATTGGGATATGTTACAGATTCTTCGCCATTGATTAAAAATGCAGGGTAATACACATCTGCAATGTCTGCTCCTCCCATCCTTTGTCGCCAAAAATCTAGTTGCGCGTCAAACGCACCACGGGCTATCACCTTATTTAATGGGGTTGCCGTTCCTTTTTTCATTTGGTACCATTCGTTGCCACGCTTTAAGTTTCGCAGTACGCTGTGCGGATTTTCATTGGTCCAATCAGACAACATTAAAACTAAATCGTGGTCATAATCCAAAGTTTTTTCCTTGGGATGTATTAATAATGAACCAAAAACGCCACTTTGCTCCTGCAGCATTGTATGGGAATGATACCAATACGTACCCGATTGTTTTATAGGAAATTCATACTTAAAAGTTGTTCCAGGTTTTATAGGTGGCGTGGTTAAATAGGGTACTCCGTCCATAAAATTTGGCAACAAAATTCCATGCCAGTGAATTGAAGTCTCGACGTCCATTTCGTTTTTCACATAAATCACTGCGTATTCGCCTTCGATAAACTCCAAAGTTGGCCCCGGAATAGTTCCGTTAACGGTCATTCCTTTAGTCTCTTTCCCTGCTTTATTTACCATTTCTTCTTTGATGACCAAAGTGTATTCCCTAACTGGCAGATTATCGGGATTGTCTTCTACTATTTGTGCAAATCCCTGATTGCAGCCAATTAAAAGCAGGATTATAAAAAATTTTAGATGGTTCATTTTTTAATATTTTTTAGATTAATAAAATATTTTTTTACTGAAATAAAACAATTGCTTGTTTATCATTTTTCAGCTGTATAATAATCTATTATGCTCTTCTGAATATAATAAGCGCTAATAGCCTCTATGCGGCTAATTTGAAATTTTAACTGCAATTCCTGCACATCCAAAACTTCATTAAAATTGATTGTACCAGTTTCATAATTCTTCAACAAGATTTCGTTTGCATGCTGTGCCTGTTTTAGATTTTTATCTTGCGTCTCCAAACTTATACGTGCCGCATTTCTACTTTTAATTGCTGTTTGCAACTGCGTCATTAATGAGTTTTCGGAAGCTTGTTTTTGAATTTCAAGCTCTTCAAATTTTAATTTATTTTGCCTCGAAACGGATTTATACTTCTTATTGAATATGGGAATGGAAAGTGTTGCCATTGGCATTAGCATATTCGGCGCCTCATTTAAAAGCATATATTGCACTCCTATTCCAAAATCCGGTGCGCTTTCTTTTTTATTCAGAATATCGGCTTGCGAAACCACCTCGTTCAGTTCGTTAAATTTTGTTATTTCGGGATGGAGCTTTAGTTTGCTGAAATCTATTTCTGCTTCACGCTCTGGAATTGTCAAGCTATCGGTGATTGAAATATCAATGATTTCCTCGCGGTTCATTATCTTATTAATTGCGGTGAGTTCCGCCGAATAATCTTGCTCGAGCACTAATTTTCGTTCCTTTAAATCGTTTTGCCGCATTTGCAGTCTCAGTACCGAAACCGCAGAGGCTTGCCCTACTTCAACCGAGGTTAGTGCCAAACGCTCATAAACCTGCAAAAGCTGAATATTGGAATCCAACACTTGTTGCTTTTTAGCTATTTCGTATAAACGGTAATAGGATTGCGACACGGCCATTGCGATTTTCCTTTTGGCTATTTCTATTTCCACAAAATCTGCATCGGCCATTGCTGAGGCATATTTACTGCGCGCGGAAATAGTTCCAAACCAGGGAAGCATTTGCATCACCGAAAATTCCCCCTGTTGCATCATCGGCATTTCGGTTTTACTAAGCGTGTATCCCCCCGAAAACTGGGTGTCTGGCAATGAGTTGGTCTCCGAAACCTTTTCCGTGGCAATAGCGTGTTGCTTCTCCACTGCCTGAATGTTGGGATTGTTTCTTATAGCCTCATCAATAAAGGTTTCCAGCTGTTGCCCTTGTGCTGTCCAATTCAAGAATATTAGCGAAAAAAGAAATATCCTTGCCATCCATAATTTCGGATTTCTCGAAAGAAATGTTGTTTTAAAATTTGAATTCATTTCTAGCTTGCTTTAAGGGTTCTTAATTTATTTTTCAATTTTGCTTCTTTTCTCCAACTAAATAAAACTGGAACTACAAAAAGAGTAATCAGCGCTATCAACATTCCTCCAAAACTGGGAATTGCCATTGGTATCATTATATCGCTTCCTCGCCCAGTAGATGTTAAAATTGGCAACAAAGCTAAAATTGTGGTAGCTGTAGTCATTAACGCGGGACGGATTCTTTTCGTTCCTGCTTCAACAACCGAAGCGCGAATTTCTTTCACATCCTCTGGGTCGTTCTTGTCAAAGGTTTGGGTGAGATAGGTTGCCATTACCACGCCATCATCCGTAGCAATCCCGAAGAGCGCAATAAACCCTACCCAAACTGCAACACTTAGATTGATGGTATGCATCTGAAACATTTCCCGTAAGTTTTCTCCAAAAAAGCTGAAGTTTAAAAACCAATCCTGTCCGTAAAACCAAATCATCAAAAAGCCACCTGCAAAAGCTACGGTGATTCCTGAAAATACTATCAGGGAAGTAGCTACAGAACGGAATTGGAAATAAAGAATCAAAAAGATAATTCCCAATGCCAATGGCACAATTACAGAAAGTGTTTTTTCAGCCCGTAATTGGTTTTCATAAGTTCCCGTAAAGTGATAACTTATCCCTTTTGGAACCGTAAGTTCACCATTAGCAATTTTTTCTTTGATCAAGGCTTGGGCGTTTTCTACCACATTTACTTCTGCGAACCCGTCCAGCTTGTCGAATAAAACGTGTCCCAATAAAAAAGTATCCTCGCTATTTATCATCAACGGTCCCTGTTCATATCGCACGTCTACGAGCTCGCCCAATGGTACCGGGTTACCATTTTCTACCGGTACATAGATATTTTTTAAATCATCGGGATTAGCGCGTAAATCACGTGGGTATCGCACCCGCACCCCGTAGCGTTCCCTACCTTCCACCGTTTGGGTCAATGGCATTCCTCCTACCGCTACTTCCAGAATTTGCTGCACATCTTCAATAGAAACGCCATAACGAGCCAGACGATCTCTTTTTATATCAATTAAAAGATAAGGTTTCCCAACAATGCGATCTGCAAAAACGGCTTCAACTTTTACTCCTTCAGCGTGTTTTATAATCTCTTCCAGCTCCAATCCGAATGCTTCAATCTTCCGAAGATCTTGCCCTTTCACTTTTATTCCCATAGGCGCGCGCATTCCTGTTTGCAGCATCACCAACCTTGTTTCAATAGGTTGTAACTTTGGTGCCGAGGTTACGCCGGGGATTCTGGTTACGCGTACTATTTCATTCCAGATATCATCGGGAGATTTTATTTCGGGCCTCCAGTTTCTGTAAAATTCGCCATCGTCATCAGGCACGAGATCTTGGTTTTCCACAAAAAATGGATCCACAGTCTTTGACTCTTCTTCATTTTCATCTTTGGCTGTTTTCACATTCAGGTTGCGCACCAAGCTGCCGTCTTTAAGAACGAATAATCCATCTCTATTCACTTTAAACCTTTGTCGCTTCCCATCTTCATTCAGTGCGTATTCTGGTTTATATTGAATGATATTTTCAAACATAGACAATGGTGCTGGATCCAGAGCAGATTCGGTACGACCAGCTTTCCCTACCACGGTTTTAATTTCAGGAATACCCGCCACAGCCATATCCATCTGCTGTAACACGCGTTTATTTTCCTCAACGCCCGAATGGGGCATAGAAGTTGGCATCAATAGAAAGGAACCTTCATTCAAGGAAGGCATAAATTCCTTGCCTGTGTTCTGCCAAATCAAGACTCCGAAGACAACAATAAGCGTGGGGACGGAAAGGAATAGAATTTTATTCCGAAGTGCCCAGCCAAGAATCCGAGCGTAATAATGCTGGAACAACCAAAAAATGGCCAACAAACCCGAACATATCAATCCCACAAATAACAAGTTCCAAAATATACTTTTATCTACTCCAAGTGGGCGCCAGAACTCTGCCAATAAAAAGACAACGGCTAAAGCTGAAATGAATATGTTTATGATATTGGCCCGTTTATCTGAAAGTATAAGTTTATCTGAAATCTTTGAAGCAAACTTTTCATCTTTTAATAGCCCAGTGATACCGAAGCCAATTAAGATTAGCCCTAGCCAATATCCAAACACTATTGCTATAATTCCCACAAGGACTAATAATCCACTAATTAGATTGGCAGTTACTTTTCTTAAACTTCTTCTTCGGAACAAATAAGCAGCGAACGGCGGGATAAGAAAGAGTGCCACCATTAAGGAAGCGGCGATTGCCATTGTTTTAGTAAATGCCAAGGGTCTAAATAACTTTCCTTCCGCGCCGATCATTGTAAACACGGGGATAAAGCTGATGATAGTTGTTAATACCGCGGTAATAATAGCACCGGAAACCTCAGCGCTTGCTTCATAGACAACCGTATTAATTGGCTGTTTTATCCCAGTTTCGCCATAACGCACTTCTTCTTCATCGAGATGCCTAATTATATTTTCGGTGAGGATTATCCCGATATCCACCATGGTCCCAATTGCAATTGCAATTCCGGATAAAGCCACAATGTTGGCGTCCACGTTAAAGAACTTCATCGCAATAAAGACCATTAAAACCGCCACTGGCAAGAGCCCTGAAATAAGTATAGAAGCTCTTAAGTTAAAAACCATCACGATAATCACGAAAATCGTGATGAGTATTTCTAGACTTAATGCTTCGTCAAGCGTGTCTAAAGTTTCCTGAATAAGAATCGATCGATCGTAAAAAGGAACTACGGTAAGCTGCGATATTGTACCATCCGAGAGTTCTTTGGAAGGTAAACCGGCTTTAAGTTCCTCTATTTTTTCTTTTACGTTGTTTATAACCTCCATTGGGTTTGCGCCGTATCGCGCTGTGACAACTCCACCTACAACCTCTGCGCCTTCCTTGTCCAAAATACCTCTTCGGGGCGCAGGTCCCAAACTTACATTTGCAATATCTTTAATTCGTATTGAAGTGTAATTTTCTGAGGTAACAACGGCGTCTTCAATATCGGCGATAGACTTTATATATCCCAGGCCTCGCACCAAGTATTCCACTTGATTGATTTCCATGGTTTGGGCGCCAATGTCTTTATTGCTTTCTTTAACTGCCTTTACGATTTCCGCCAAGCTGATATTGTATTGGCGCATCAACTCGGGTTTCACATCAATCTGATATTCCTGTACATAACCTCCAATTGACGCTACTTCAGAAACCCCACTTGCCGAGGAAAGTGCATATTTTACGTAATAATCCTGTATACTTCGCAATTCATGCAGATCCCAGCCTCCGGTTACATTACCGTCTTTATCGCGTCCTTCCAGCGTGTACCAATAAACTTGTCCCAGTCCTGTTGCATCGGGACCTAAAGATGGATTAACGCCATCTGGAAGCAAGCCGGCAGGTAGAGAATTTAGCTTTTCTAAAATTCGACTTCGACTCCAATAGAATTCAACGTCCTCATCAAAAATGATATAAATGCTCGAAAACCCGAACATAGACGAACTACGAATGGTTTTCACACCTGGAATTCCCAATAGTGAAGTAGTAAGGGGATAGCTTATTTGATCTTCAATATCCTGTGGGGAACGGCCTTCCCATTGGGTATAAACAATTTGTTGGTTTTCACCAATATCAGGGATAGCATCTACGGCGACAGGGTTGGTGGGCAGAAAACCAGTATCCCAGTTAAAAGGTGCATTAACCACACCCATACCGACAAAAAGGAGCAATAAGAGGACTGCTACCAGCTTGTTTTCGATCAAAAACTTTATAATTCTGTTCAGCATTTCGATCTATTTTAAGGTGTCAATTACACTTCCACAACTGAGCATGGCATCGCCATAATACGGATTGTGAATTTCAGGAGAATGACTCAACCAAACGGCGCCTCTATTACTGTTTGCCATTGGACACTTAGCTACATAAATAGTTTGTGGCAGCTTTTTGATGTTGTTGACTATAGCCACCATATTTTCCGAAAGAACAATGAAATGATCACGTTGGTTTTCAATATCTTCACTCTCAGAAATAGCAACGAGCATATCCTTTATTTTAAGTAAATGCCTCTTTTCCATTTTGTGTAAAGCTTTTGTTTCGATTTTTTTCAGCTGCTGAAGCATAGCCGTCGCTTCTGGCTTAACGGTTTCTGCTTTGGATGTAACAAAGGCATCCTTAAGAGCGATATAGAAAGAAATGACAGGTGTAAAATCCTTTTGAAAAGATTCTGGAAGATCCATACTCATCTGCACGGCTTCAGTGGTACCGCTCATTTCTCCCTTTTCCAGAGGTCCTTTGTGGTTCATCATAGACTTTTTTCCTTGGAGTTGTGCTGCGGCATCAACAGTAAAAGCACCGTTGGTAACTATCTCATCGCCGGATTGTAAACCGCTGATAATTTCATAATTATCTCCCATAGTGGACCCTAAAGAAACTTCTCGCATTTCAAAAATGGGTTCTGCGGGATTTGGTTTTACGTACACAACAGAACGTACACCTGTCCAGAGCACTGCAGATTTGGGGACCATCAGAACATTTTCTTTTTTTGAAACGGTTCCAGATAGTTTTCCTTCCACAAACATCCCAGGTTTAAAGAGGCCTTCCTTATTATTCAGTTCTGCCCGAACATTGACGGTACGCGTTGCGGTTGTTAGTGTTGGGTCTATAAAAGAAATCTTTGCTTGAAATTCCTTATTTGGAAATGCATTGGCAGTCACTAGAATTTCTTGTCCCACCTTTAAATTGGCAATTTGGTTTTCATATGCATTGAATATCGCCCATACGGTATTCAAATTAGCTATTTTTAGCAATGGCTGGCCTTGATTCACATAGTCGCCTTCATTTACCAACTTTTCAGAAACCGTTCCCGAGACCGTCGCATAAACTGGGAAAATCTCCCTGACCTTGCGCGAAGTCTCAATGCTATTAATCTGGCTTTCCGAAAGTTTCCAGAGTTTCAGTTTGTTCCGTACAGCTAAATAAAGCTTCGGCTGTGATTCTTTTATGGAGGCAGCAGTTATAAGTTCCTGTTGCGCCGAAACAAGTTCTGGAGCATATATAGTTGCGAGCAATTGCCCTTTATATACTTTCTCGCCTGTGAAGTTGATGTTTAGTTTCTCTATCCTTCCTGAAAAATAGGAGCTTTGTACGGCGTTATTCTCCTGATTTTCCATGATTTTACCTGAGAGTTTTATGACGCCATCTCCTTCATTCCCTGTACCCACCACCGAAGTTTGGACATTTGCCAAAGCCACCGCATTTGCGGAAAGTCTTATTTGATCCGGCCCCAAACCATCCGAATCGGAGGCTGCCGGAATTAGGTCCATCCCACAGATAGGGCAGTCGCCAGGTTCAGGCTGCATAATTTGAGGGTGCATGGAGCAAGTCCACATTTGTTCAGCAGTTTCTCCTTCATGGTCGTGGGAGTCCGCCATTTCATTTTGGCTTGAATTTACTCCATTAGTGTTTCCGAAGAACACGTAACCCAATAGAAGACCCAAAGCCAGTATTGCTATGTATATAATATATTTTTTCATTCCGATTTTGAATTTAAAATCAACCCTTTTGAATCCCTTCAGCAATTCGTTTTAGAATTTTGTAGAATAAAAAAGGTAGGTTGATAAAAAATGGTTTTAAAATTTGAACAATCTAGTCAAACCGATAAGTTTCGGGAATAACAGATTTCCACATCATATTAATGAAGTGGGAATGTTTCTAAAATTTTAAAATCAAATCAGGAATGTGTCGTACAGAATATTCAAATCCTGTTCGAGCGGAGGCGGAGTATAATCCGCGAAGAATATTTTTTTTGTGGAAGTTATTTCAACTTCATGAAGAATAAATACAGAAACGAAAGAAGCTACAAAAGCTTTGTTCAATTTTAAATCAAACGAGGCTTTCGCGAAATTATCATCGGTATGTATTTTAGTAAACTGGTTTTGGCAACAATGCGCATCATCTATAACCACCGCATCAATACAAGAAGTTGTACTCATTTCTTCCATGCCGCAGGAAAGATGTTTAACTCCGAGGGTAACTTCCGAAATCATTTCCATCCCACTGCAAAAGTGTTGGGCATACGCTATCCCAGAGCTACTGGCGAGCATGAGGACAGAGAGAAATATGGAAATTGCTTTTTGCATGAACTACAAAAATACAACTATTATTTTAAAAAGTGAACACTATCATTAAATTACTGAATCTCCGTCTCCACACGACCACATTTCAACATTTTATCGCCAAAATAAGGATTTAAAATATTTTTACCGCTGCTTATCCATGAAGCTCCCCTATTGTTAAAAGCCATTGGGCAATACTGTTTGTATAGCGTACCAGATTCTAGAGAACCTTCGAGTATTTTTTCCATCCCATTACTAAGGTGTTCAAAATTCTCTCGTTGGATTGTTATATCTTCAGTGCCTGCCATTGCTATTACGGCCTTTAGCGTTGCTTCATCTGCTTCAATTTCCTTGAGCATCGCATCAAGTTCTACAGCCTCCATAGCTGTCGTTTCAGCATCAGTGTTTACCAAGGCGTTTTCTACTTTTAAATATTGTTTAAAAGCGGTCTCTATTTTCGGATTTTTAAACACAGCATCTACTTGAGCTACTTCATAAGCTTTTTGAGAATCTGCCGTCGTGTCAACTGTGACCACTTCAAGCTCAGCTTCTTTTGTATTGTCTTTACAGGAAAAAAGTGAAATGCTAAAAAGAGCGAAAAAAAGAATTGATAGATTTTTCATAAATGTAAAAAATTTAGAAAGGCAAATATAGCGAAAATCAATTAGGTTTCAGCTTCTGAAAGTAAAAGGCCGGCAGGAGAATAAGCAGGAATAAAGGTTGGATTAAAAATCTGCGCACATAAAATAGAATTAATTGATCTCCTATACCTTCTGAAGTGTAAACAATAAAACCGAACGCCGTAAAAAATATTAAAAACAACACGAGATAAAGTAATGTGGAAAGTTTGATCATCCCCTTATCCCAGAAAACCAACCAAAGTATGGCTAATGAAATAAGAGTGTTCAAAAAGTACCGCAATGCAACACCCATTCCAAGCGCAAACATATCCATTTCTGGAAGTGGTGTTATCTTATAATCCATTTTGAAAAACTCAAGAAGCGGATCATAAAACAATATGTCTTCATATCCACGAATAAGAAGCAACAAAATGCCACAGACCAATAAACCGAGTAATCTTAACGTTCGTTTCACTACGAAGGCTTTTTATCCAAAATTCTTACCCAAACAATCCACAGGATGAAAACCATCCCATAAATGACAGCTGGAAATACTACCGAATGAAGTTCCTCTTGATATTCAGGAAATTTATACATCGCGATTACTAAAAGTACAATTCGCAACAGGTTGACCACATAAATCAATACAGCACCAGTCAATAAAAACAAGAATGTTTTTTTGAATCTTTCGGCAAAAGAAATTATAAAGGAAACAAATAGGATGATTACGCTTGCGGCATTACAACCTTCCACGATATTTACCGCATACTTATTTTCAATAATAATAAGCACTCCTTTTCTAACGGTATCCACCCGCATGTTTACATTATAGCCGAAAGCGTCCAAAACAGCTGCACTTTGCCTAGCCACAAGGTTTGTAACAAAATCTGGGAAATAGCCGCCGCCAGCGGAAAGCTTCAAATAGAAGGCATAAATCGCACTAAGAACAAGGTAGGTGCCCAGAAAAAGGACCACAAATTGGATAACCGATTTGTATTTTTTAAAAAGTTTTTTCAAAGAGGTATTTCGTTTTTTTAACAAATATACAGCAATAGTTGTTAGATGAAAGTGTTTGTTTTGAAATACCTTTGAATAAAAAGAATTAAAAAAAAATCCTATGTCCTTTGCACACCTAAAACCACAAATAAAAACCATTTTGGCCAACGAAAACGAGTCTACGGTTGAACGGTTAAAAGAAGTCTGTGAACTGTTGCAGTCTAATATTGGCTACTACGATTGGGTAGGTTTCTATTTTGCCAACCAAGCCGAAAAGACCTTACATTTAAAAGCCTTTGCAGGAGAACCCACAGACCATACAATTATTCCTTTCGGAAAAGGTATTTGTGGCCAAGTGGCCGTTTCTAACTCAAACTTTGTCGTGGCCGATGTTAAAGCGCAGAACAATTATATTGCATGCAGTATGTATGTGAAAGCTGAAATAGTAATTCCACTTTTCAAGGATGGAAAGAATATTGGTCAAATAGATATTGACTCCCACATTGCCGATCCATTCTCGGAAGAGGATGAACGCTTTTTGGAATGGGTAAACGAAGAAGTTTCCAAAATTATCCCGCTAACCCCCAAAGGGGGAATTGGAATATAGTAAGTCCAATATTTCCCTTCTCTCCTCCCCTTGGGGAGGTCGGGTGGGGACTACATTCCCGTTCTAATAGCTTCCACTGGATCTAATTTGGAGGCTGAAATTGCAGGGAGAATTCCAGAAATTAAACCTATTATCGCCGAAATTGCAGTTCCGATAAACATATTCCATGGTGATAGCACAAACTGGAAATCGCCCGTAAATTGAGATACGATTACTGACGCAATATAAACCAAAACCAGACCAATAAGTCCTCCGATGATAGCGAGAATAACGGCTTCAAACAAAAACTGAAATAGGATAAATTTATTTTTTGCGCCCAAAGATTTTTGAATTCCGATAAGATTGGTGCGTTCCTTGACGCTCACGAACATGATGTTTGCGATTCCGAATCCACCAACTAAAAGTGAAAAACCACTGATAATTAAACCTATCAGATTCATACTTCCAGTAATTTCGTCAATAAAATCGGTAAGTCCCTTCATTTGATTCACGAAAAAATTATCAATTTGGTCAGGTTTTAGCCCTCTTTTAACTCGGAGTTGCTGCGTAAGTAGTGCTTTAAACTCCGCATCATCAACCCCCTTTTTTGGTTTAACCACAATCTGAGGAAAAGTTGCTTTATTGTTATCGCCATAAATTCTCCGCACCACATTAACGGGCAAGTAAACAGCCGTGTCCTTGGAATTTCCAAAAAGTCCAGAACCTTCCTTTTCCAAAACTCCGATTACAGAAAATTTCCTTCCGTAAATTCTAACTTTCTTTCCAATAGCATTTGCCGAGTCACCAAACAACTTATTGGCGATTTCGTGACCCAAAACCACCACCATCGAACCGCTATTCGATTCCGAAGCATTAAAGAATCTCCCTTCACCAAGTTTGAGAGCTTCTATGTTGTAATAACTATCCGTGACAGCGCCCACAGGCACATTGTCAACCTGATTATCTTCATATTTTATTGTTTCATTCGGGACGTTTAGCGTAAATGTAGCGTAGTCCAAGTTGGGAGTATTCCGCTCCACATATTGGTATTCGTCATAAGTCACATCAGGGAATTGCTGCCATTTCCATTGTGGAATATCTGTTGGTCCAAAATTGAAACGCATTATAATTACAGTACTATTATCTAGCCCACTCAAACTTCCCTCAATCTCCTTTTTCAAAGAATCCACGGCTGCCAAAACGGCAATAATGGAAAAAATCCCAATGGTAACACCCACCAACGAAAGAAAGGTTCGTAGTTTGTTGTTTGTCAACGCATTGATTGCAAAATTGAAACTTTCTTTTAATACCCTTAAATAAATCAGCATCTACTAGATTTTCCTATTAAATTCTACCGGATTTCACGAGTTTTCCAGAACCTGTGATTTAATTTTTACCAGTTAATAAAAGTATGACGTTTTCTGCCTGCTTACGTTACAAATTTACTAATCAATTATGTACTTTTGCACCTTTCCAAAAAATGACATTCAAATTAAGTTTTCCAAATGGGTAATTCGAAAAAAATCACTTCGGCATTAATTTCTGTTTTCAGTAAAGAAGGGCTTGCTCCGATAGTGAAAAAATTAAGCGAACAAAACGTAAAAATATACTCCACAGGAGGAACTGAAAAATTTATCAAAGACCTCGGAATCGAAGTGATTGCAGTGGAAAATCTTACTGATTATCCATCAATTTTAGGAGGAAGAGTAAAAACACTCCATCCAAAAGTTTTTGGCGGTATTCTGAACCGACAGGATAATCAAAGTGATGTGGCAGAAATGGCTCAATTTAATATTCCTCAAATTGACGCGGTAATTGTAGATTTATATCCCTTTGAAAAAACAGTGGCTTCAGGTGCTTCAGAAGCTGATATTATCGAAAAAATTGACATTGGGGGAATTTCACTTATACGTGCTGCCGCCAAAAATTTTAAGGACACCATCTGCGTTTCCTCAGTTGAAGATTACGCCGAATTTCTGCAATTAATTTCTGAGAACAACGGACTTATTTCTTTGAAAAACCGAAAAAAGTTTGCGGCGAAATCTTTCAATATTTCTTCAAATTACGATACAGCTATTTTCAATTATTTCAATACAGATGAAAAGCTTCCTGCCTTTAAAATAAGTGAAACCAACGGACAAGAACTCCGTTACGGCGAAAACCCACATCAGAAAGGGTTCTTTTTTGGAGATTTTGATGCTATTTTCGAAAAACTTCACGGGAAGGAATTGAGTTACAACAACCTTCTGGACGTGGACGCAGCTGTAAATTTAATGGAAGAATTCAAAGGCCAATCGCCTACTTTCGCCATTTTAAAGCACAACAATGCATGCGGAATTGCACAGCGCAAAACCTTGACTGAGGCCTATTTGGCAGCATTAGCCGCTGACCCAGTTTCGGCTTTTGGTGGAATTTTAATCAGCAACACAGAAATAGATGAGCCTACCGCGAATGAAATCCATCATTTATTTTGTGAAGTTGTAATTGCGCCTTCATTTTCCCAAAAAGCCATAGAAATTCTGAGTGGTAAGAAAAATCGCATTTTACTCAAGCAAAAAGAAACTAATTTACCTGCAACAACCGTTAGAACCTGCTTGAACGGGATTTTGGTCCAAGACAAAGATTATGTGACAGATAATGAAGGTATTTTAACGCAAGCTACAAACAATAAACCAAGCACTACCGAGTTAGAAGACCTGTTGTTCGCTTCTAAAATATGCAAACACACCAAGAGCAATACAATTGTTTTGGTAAAGGGACATCAACTTTTTGCAAGTGGAACCGGCCAAACAAGCCGAGTGGACGCCTTACGACAAGCAATTGACAAAGCAAATTCTTTTGGTTTTGACCTTCAGGGAGCCGTTATGGCCAGCGATGCTTTTTTTCCATTCCCCGATTGTGTCGAGATTGCGGACAATGCTGGAATAACGGCTGTTATTCAACCTGGAGGGTCGATAAAAGACCAGCTGAGCATCGATTATTGCAATGCAAATGAAATGACAATGGTATTTACCGGAATTCGACATTTTAAGCATTAAATTTTGTTACATTTGTTAAAACCAAACCTAAAACGTTAACCCCCAATACCACGAATTGTAAAATATGGGATTTTTTGACTTCCTAACTGAAGAAATAGCCATTGACCTCGGTACTGCCAATACCTTAATCATCCATAACGACAAGGTTGTTGTGGACGCTCCCTCCATCGTTGCCCGAGATCGTACAACAGGAAAAATAATTGCTGTTGGCCGTGAGGCAGCGATGATGCAAGGAAAGACCCACGAAAACATAAAGACCATCCGCCCACTAAAAGATGGGGTAATCGCTGATTTTGATGCTAGCGAGAAGATGATAAATATGTTTATCAATGATATTCCGGCTTTAAAGAAAAGATGGTTAAAACCCTCACTTCGGATGGTAATCTGTATTCCAAGCGGCATTACAGAAGTAGAAATGAGAGCGGTTAAAGAGAGTGCAGAACGGGTAAACGGTAAAGAGGTTTATTTGATACACGAACCAATGGCGGCCGCAATTGGAATTGGAGTTGACATAATGCAACCCAAAGGAAATATGGTCGTGGACATAGGAGGTGGAACTACCGAAATTGCAGTAATTGCGCTTGGAGGAATTGTATGCGACAAATCGGTTAAAATTGCAGGCGACGTGTTTACCAACGATATAGTTTACTTTATGCGGACCCAACACAACCTCTATGTGGGCGAAAGAACTGCGGAAAAAATTAAAATACAAATTGGTGCGGCCATAGAGGACCTTGAAACACCGCCAGACGAAATGGATGTGCAAGGTCGTGATTTGCTAACGGGTAAGCCGAAACAGGTACAGACTTCCTATCGAGAAATAGCAAAAGCTCTGGATAAATCTATTCTTAGAATTGAGGATGCCGTTATGGAAACACTTTCGCAAACTCCACCTGAGCTCGCTGCCGATATTTATAATACGGGAATTTATTTGGCTGGAGGTGGCTCCATGCTTCGAGGTTTAGACAAACGACTTTCCCTAAAAACGGATTTACCTGTTTATATCGCCGAAGATCCTCTTCGCGCTGTAGTCCGTGGCACAGGTATTTGTCTAAAAAATCTAAGCAAATACAAGAGCGTATTAATGAAATAAGTGCTGCACTTTCCGAGATAAATCAAGTTAGAATTTTTTAGGAATTATAAAAAAAGGCATAATTTTCGTGATGCTATTCACAATGGAAAAAAGTCTTCAATGGTTTTACCCAATAACCACACAAACCTGAATAAGCACGAAAGGCGATGCAGCAGATTATTTACTTTTTCATCCGAAACAAAAACACCATGCTCTTTGCCGTGTTGTTCATTGTCTCGATTCTGCTAACAATTCAGACCCATAATTACCACAACGATAAGTTTATCAGTTCGGCCAATGCAGTAACTGGAAGTATTTTTAAATTTAAAAATAATCTTACCGATTATCTTTCCTTGGGGATAGCCAACGAAAAACTGTTGGAAGAAAACCTCTTGCTACGTCAACAATTGGAAAAATATACCGATTTGTTCCCTATTCCAGCAATAGATACAACGGTGTTGCCAAAATTTGAATATTTTTCGGCTACCGTCATCAATAACAACTATTCCAAAAGCAAAAATCAAATTACTTTGGACAAAGGTCTGGTAGATAGCCTGAAGACAGATATGGGCGTTGTTTCAACCAATGGGCTTGTTGGGATTGTCAGTGATATTTCAAAAAATTATGCAACGGTGCAATCCATTTTGAACACCAAAAGCAGGATAAATGCGAAGCTGAAAAACTCGAATCATTTTGGCACATTAATATGGAATACGAAGGATCCGAATATTGTGCAACTTATCGATATTCCTCGGTTGGCCAAGATTGAAAAAGGCGATACAATTACCACTGGGGGCAGATCGACCATTTTCCCTGAGGGAATTCTCATAGGAAGTGTTATAGATTTTCAATCGGATAAGGATGAAAACTATTATTATGTCAACGTTAAACTATTCAACGATATGACAAGCCTACAATACGTTTATTTGATTAAAAATAATGAGGCTGATGAAATTTTAAATCTGGAGAAAGTAGAAGATGCAGAGTAATGAAATCCTAATAAATATTGGACGATTTGTGTTGCTGGTTTTCCTGCAGGTATTCCTGTTGAATAATATCAATTTAGCAGGTTATATAAACCCTTATGTTTATATTTTATTTATTCTTTTATATCCCTCAGACGGCAATCAATTGCTTTTAATATTTTTGAGTTTTTTACTGGGCCTTTCCGTCGATATTTTTGAAGATTCAGGAGGAGTGCATGCAGCGGCTTGTGCTTTTGTCGCTTATATACGACCCGTAGTGTTAAAATATTCCTTTGGCTTGAGTTATGAATACAATAGCGTAAAACTTAAAAAAGCTGCTGCAATAGAACGGTTTACATATATTGCTTCCATAATATTTATGCATCATTTTATAATGTTCGCCCTCGAAATTTTTAGCTTTGAACATATAATGTTATTATTAAAATCAACGTTATTTTCAGGAATATTCACACTTGTTCTAGTTTTCGGAAGTTTAATCCTGTTCACTAAAAATGCTTCATGAGAAAAGTTGTTCTCGTAGTTCTTGTCCTTCTCAGCAGTGTGCTATTCGCGGCAAGACTCTTCTATTTGCAGGTTTTTGACGGCACCTCTGACTCCCTCGATCAAAATAGTGCAATCAAAATAATGTACGATTACCCGCAACGGGGGTATATGTTTGACCGAAACGAAAAACTTTTGGTCTCCAACCAACCCTCGTATGATGTAATGGTAATTCCTCGAGATGTAAAACCACTCGACACTCTAGAATTCTGCGGTCTTTTAAAGATTACTAAAGAAGAATTTAAAGACATTCTTCACAAAGCTAGAGTTTATTCGCCCAGATTACCTTCTGTAGTCCTTTCCCAATTAAACAAAGCTGATTACGCTTCTCTTTCAGAAAAAATGTATAAATATGAAGGGTTTTACATCCAAAGACGTTCGCTTCGGGAATATCAGGTAGATCATTCTGCAAACGTTATGGGGTATATTGCAGAGGTAAACAACGCCATCATTGAGAAAAACCCATATTATCAAATGGGCGAATTGATAGGAACGGCTGGGGTAGAGAAAGAATATGAAGAAGTATTGCGGGGCGCAAAAGGAGTAAAATACATTCAAAAAGATAGGTTCAATCGGGATATCGGTCCGTATAAGGAAGGAATCTTTGACACCCTGCCCATTAGAGGCCATGACATTCAACTTACCATTGACGCTACGTTACAAAAATACGGACAGGAGTTAATGATACACAAACGTGGTGGAATTGTGGCTATAGAACCTTCCTCCGGCGAAATCCTGGCACTCATTACCGCTCCGAGTTACGATCCTGCATTACTCGTAGGTAGAGACCGGTCCAAGAACTTTACAAAATTGTGGTATGACACCATTGCCAAGCCGCTCTATGACCGAGTTTTGATGGGCGAATATCCGCCTGGCTCTCCATTTAAAACCTTAACCGCACTTATCGGACTCGAAGAACAAGCAATAGGAATTAATGATATTGTCAATTGTCAAGGTGGCTACCATTTTGGCAGAAGAGTTCTGAAATGCCACCACAGAGGGCCCGTAGCGATGGTTTCGGGGATCGCCAACTCCTGCAACACTTATTTCTGTACTGTTTACAAAAGTATTATGGACAAATATCCAACGCCACAGGAGGGAATAGACCATTGGAGAGCCCATTTAAGCAGTTTTGGCCTAGGCAACTTTTTAGGTTATGATTTACCCAGTGGAAAACGAGGCAATATTCCCACCTCAGAATATTATAACAAAATTCACGATTTTCCAGCCCATCGTTGGTCTTCCTTGGCCACCATCTCAAATTCCATTGGACAAGGGGAAGTTTTGCTGACTCCTATACAAATCGCCAATGTTACACCAATCATTGCCAATCGTGGTTATTACTATACTCCTCATATTATTAAAAATATTATCGGTCCAGATACCATTCCGAGTAAATTCAAAGAAAAGCATTACACCACTGTCGCCTCAGAATATTTTGAGCCTGTTGTTGAAGGTATGCATCAAGTGTATGAGCGCGGAACAGCTGCTTCAATCCGTATTCCTGGAATCGAAGTATGTGGAAAAACGGGAACTTCAGAAAATTATACCCGCATTAACGGAAAACGAATGCAATTAACCGACCACTCCATTTTTGTGGCTTTTGCACCAAAGGACAATCCAAAAATAGCCATTGCTGTCTTTGTAGAAAATGGCTATTGGGGCTCCCGGTGGGCTGGGCGGATTGCAGGACTTATGATTGAAAAATATCTTAAAGGCGAAATTACCCGAACCGATATGGAAAAATATGTATTGGAGGGAAGTTTGGAAGCCGAATATGCCAAACCCTACAGTGGCCAACCTTTTACCATAAACCGTTGATAGCCGGAAGCAAAACATATTTGCGGTTCGACTGGCTGATGATTTTTTTATACATCGCCTTAGTCTCCATGGGTTGGATTAATATTTATTCTGCATCCCTGAGCGATACTGCGAACGGATACTTCGATTTTAGCCAGATTTACGGAAAACAAATGATGTGGATTGGATTGAGCATCCTCCTAATCATTTTCGTATTGGCGATAGAATCCAAATTTTATGAGCGCTTTGCCAGTGTCATTTACATTCTATCACTCGTTTCCCTTTTAGGCTTATTTGTATTCGGAAGAACGATTGCGGGAACCACCGCTTGGTACGATTTTGGGGGCTTTAGCATTCAGCCCAGTGAATTTGTGAAGGCTGCCACAGCCCTAGCCCTTGCAAAATATGTAAGTGACATTCAAACCAATATGCACGAGTTCAAGAACCAAATGGGTGCATTTTTTATCCTCGCCATCCCGTGCATTTTGATTATGCTGCAACCTGACCCCGGAAGCGTTTTGGTGTATGCAGCTTTTGTTTTCCCTTTATACCGCGAAGGCCTCCACGGGTCTTATCTGCTGTTGGGTCTCTTTGGTGCCATTTTATTTGTATCAACCCTAACTTTTGGTCCAGTATGGGTAATCCTGGGAGTAATGGCCATTGCAGGGGCCATTTTTTTCAAAAACCGAAAAAGAAGACCCAAAATCATGAAATATGTGCTGATTGTGGCCACGTGCATTAGCTTCGCTTTTTCCGTGAGTTATATTTTTAATAATGTTTTTAAACAGCACCATCGAGATCGTTTCAACATTGTTTTAGGAAGGGAAGTCGATTCGAAAGGGATTGGCTACAACACCCACCAGAGCGAAATAGCCATCAGCAACGGCGGCTGGCTCGGAAAAGGATGGACGCAGGGAACGCAGACCAAAGGCAACTTTGTCCCCGAGCAACACACCGATTATATTTTTAGTACCGTTGGTGAAGAATGGGGCTTTGCGGGAAGTATGGTGGTTATTTTACTATTTGTCGGACTTATTACAAGAATTATTTACCGCGCCGAAAAACAAAAAGCACAATTCGGAAGAGTCTATGGATACAGCGTTGCGGCCATTCTCTTTCTTCACTTTTTTGTGAATATAGGGATGGTAACAGGTATTTTTCCCACGGTGGGCATCCCTCTCCCATTCTTCAGTTATGGGGGCTCTGCTCTATGGGGTTTCACCATTCTTCTTTTCATTTTTGTAAAATTGGATGCGGCTAATTTTCATCATAACTAGAAGCCGATTGTCTTTTTTTTCTGAACAATAATGCGGTTCTACTTCATTACCATGTAATTTATCTTTTCACTTTTATATTAACGGGGGGCTTCATCCACCCGTATGCTGAATTTTTATTAAATTTAACACAATACCGATTGCGGTTACTGCCGCATTTAGTGAATTGTTTAACTTTTATAAAACCTTATTCTTATGGCAAATCTAAGCTACAACCAAATCCACGAAACATTGGATGCCGCCACGATGGTCCTGATTCTTCAGAAATTACAGGAAATACGGGACTTACTGCCCAAAGGCTCACTTATTGATTCAGAACGCAAACGTTACCTAGCCATGGACGTGCGAAACCTAAAGTTCGTGGAAGATGGGGTACGCCTTAAGAACGGACTTGGCGGCGAAATCCTGCCAGCATCCATGCAAAATGACAATGCCGATATAGACCTAGAGCTTTATAAACAGGTAAACATCGTACACGGTCAAGTTCAAGGACTGGATTTTCTACTGAAGGATGTTGCCCGCATTGTGGGCCACGAGGCTTATGGCGCTATCCTCACACACTACGGAATCTATAAAACATCGGCAAAGATGGGGATTCCGAACGCAAAAAGCGTGATGGATGCATTGGAATGGCGGTTTAAGAACCAAGGACCTCATAAAGGGAAGAAAACTGGCGCGGTTTAGGAATGACTGAATTTTAATGAATAATGAATAATGTGTGCCGGATGCTTACCGAGAGGTCCTAAAATTGGTATAGAGTAAGAGAAAAACTTACTTAAGTAAGAGAAAAACGTACTCAAGTAGGGAAAAACCTTACTCAAGTAGGGGAAAAACGTACTCAAGTAAGGAAAAACCTTACTCAAGTATGGGAAAAACGTACTCAAGTAGAGAAAAACCTTACTCAAGTAGGGGAAAAACGTACTCAAGTAAGAGAAAAACCTACTCAAGTAGGAGAAAAGCTTACTTTAGTAGAAAAGTATATTACTTTTGAAAGTAATGACACTAAAAGACTTACTATTATGAAGAAACAAAAGAAGCTAATACTTCCCCATATAGGAAATATGCTGAACCGGTTTTATATTGAAAGAAAGGTGAATAAAGCGGGACTGGCAAGAGACATTAAAAAAAGTAAAACGAGCGTTCAAGCGTATGAAACCCGCGATAGTTTGCCGTGTCGGGTGCTGTGGGACATCTCTGTGGCCGTAAAACACAACTTTTTTGCCGACCTAGCCGCTCAACTACCAGAAACCTACACCACAAACCTCCCAGAAGACAACACCCAAGCCCAACGCATAGCCCAATTAGAAGAGGAAAACAAAATTATGGCGGCTCAGTTGAAAATGCTGAAGGAAGTGATGGGGAAACAGAATGGGGGAAATTGAAGATGAAATCGAAATCGAAATCGAAATTGAAATCGAAATCGAAATTGAAATTGAAATTGAAATTGAAATTGAAGATGAAAGAGGGTTAATAATACTTTGCGACGTGAGAATAAAACAAGAAAAAGTAAGTTGAATTCCTTACTGCTACTGCCTACCTGTCATTGATCACGGAACCCTGAACATTAAAAAACTCACTTCCTCCCCCACGCCTTTAGATCAATCATTCGTTCCAAGTTATTTTCAATGGAATCTGGTAAATTCGGGAAGAAGTCAATTCCTGTTCTAGCTTCAATCTCGTCAATGGAGACGGCGTATTCATAAAAAGATTGGCTGGAAGGTTTGTTGGGAATAACGAATGCGATGGCTTTATAATGGTTATCAGAAACGTCCACGATTATCTTATAAAATTCGTTGGGAACGGAAACATTCTCATCGCCAATGGTTTTTAAATTTCCTTTTAAAACTCCGCCAGTTACAACATAAACGCCATCATACTTTTCTGCCCAATACCGAACTTTTTGCTCCAATCGGTTCCAGATACCCGCGTTAAAGTCATGGTCTTGCGGACTTATATTGCTGGTTAAAAATGTTTCATTATAAGCTTCAACAGACATTCTTCTATCGCCTGCCGGACATAGATGTCCACGGTCGTAGCCAGAGTTTTTATAGTTACGCCAATCCGCAGATTTCGTTTTCACTTTTTTATCCTCAATAAAATAAGGTCGTTTAAAGTCGTTTTGGGAAAGATCACTTTTGCTAAGTTCATAAGCTACCCACTCTGCCTGTTCGTCTTTTTCAGAATAGGAAAGTGTGAAAGCGTTATGTTTAACAATAGCTCCCGTTGTGGAAGCTGGAAGAAAAGTGTCGTCAAATTCTTCAGAATTTCTGTGTGATACCATTGAAGTATCCGAAACTGAAGTATTGTCCTTGTCGAACAAATCATCAGCATAATACAAGGCGACGGTAACAATGATAATGACTAAGGGATAAATGTATTTTCGGTTCATGGTTCAAAAATACTATTAAGTGAAGGGAATTAAATTGATTCGAGTTTTTATATGAATCTCCGGAAACTATAACGATTGTAATGAATTACCTATAGATATTTTTCGAGCTCTTTCGGGTTTTTGGAGTTATTCCAAAACAATTGAAGGTCAATCCGTTTTTTATCCTCAAAAACTTCATAGAAAAACGTGGTCTGTTTTGAAAGGACAAACATTCTTATTTTTCCCCTTTCGGATATTTTACCCATATAGGGATTTGAAGAAAGTGCCTTTTCAAAATCATCCACCAAATCGATAAACTTTTCGGCTTCCTTAGCATTCCACTTTAGCAGAATGAAATCGATTTCATCATCAAAAGTTATATCAGCCAAGGGTGTCCAAAAAACAGTCATCAGTGATTCTCAATTTTCTTTCGAGCTTTTTCCATCACTGATTTGTGAGAGAGCACCCTATCTTGACGACTTTGTTCTTTGCTTTTCTCTATCAATTTCTTAACCTGTTGGGGCAGATCGTCCCAAAAATCAGCTGTTTCAATTTCGTGATTAAAGAAATATTCAGCTCTTTCTATTTCTTCAACGGTTGAAATTTCCATACATTTTTCAATCAGCTTGTATTTTCTTTCAGTAATATCCATCTGTGCAAATAGTTTATTGTCTTTCAAATATACAAATTGTTTGTCTTACTGATCACTGAATACTGAACACTGAACACTGGAACCTAATTCCTCACATCCATCGCATCTCTTAACGCATTCCCCATCAACATAAACGCGGTAACCAAGCTCATAATAGCCAATCCTGGAATAAGGGCGAGATAGGGTTTACCTAAAATGATATAGGCATAGTGATCCTTAATAATCCCTCCCCAACTCGGAATAGGAGGCTGCGCACCGATCCCTAAAAAGGAGAGTCCACTTTCAATTAAAATTGCACCTGCAAAATTGGCCGCGGAAATGATGATTACTGGAGCCATGCTATTTGGCAAAATATGTTTCACTATAATCCTGAAATCGTTAAAACCCAAAGCTCTGGCAGCGGTAACATACTGCATTTGTTTTACGCCCATCACTTGGCCTCGAACCACACGGGCAACTTCTACCCACATTGTAAGTCCAACAGCAATAAAAACTTGCCAAAACCCCTTCCCTAAGGCTAGCGTGATGGCTATTACCAAAAGCAGGGTTGGTATGGACCAAGTCACGTTAATCAGCCACATGATGGCGGCATCTACCTTTCCACCAAAATAGCCAGCGATGGCACCCATGGTAACACCAATAACCAGTGAAATAAACACCGCCACAAATCCGATTGCCAATGAAATCCGGATACCGATTAGCATTCTGCTTAATAGATCGCGACCATATTTATCAGTGCCCAACAAGAATTTCTTTTCTGAAATATATTTATCGGCAATTTCTTTTGCTGAAGCAACCTGCGGAAAAAACGAGAGCGGGTATTCCTTTTGTAGGCCTTCTGTTCCGTCAGGTGTATATTCTGTTATCTCTATCCCATCTCCCTTTATCGAAAATTGGGAAATCGGAATTTCTGTATCGACATTCTCCTTTCCGAATAAAAAAACGGACAGCGGATTTTGGTCTTCCACCTCCACGGGAATGGTTAACATCTTTACCTTAAATCCTGGGTTTTTAGAGTGAATGGAAAGATGCATTTGATTTGCATTGCGCGAATTATCAGGAGCCAAGGCATACGCGAAAATGGCAAGAAGCACGCAGACTATTAAAAATCCAAAACTAAAAACGCCCCAGAAGTTTTTTTTGAACTTTTGGAGCGCGATTCCTGTTAATGAAGTGGAGTTTTTCACATTTCAAATTTACTGAAATTTTTTCCCCACAACACCATAAGGATATAAAGGATTGATGAAAGTCTTTGAGGCTTTAAGGGAAAGACTTAAGACGGTAGGACTTAGGACATAAGACTAAAAAATGTTGAAATATCATTTTTCCTTATTGAAACGAAAAAGACCTACAAGGTTTTTGAAACCTTGCAGGTCAGTCTTACGTCCTATGTCTTATAGTCCTACGTCCTATGTGGTTATCTAATTCTTTGTATCTGCCACCTTATCTGCTTTGATATTACTCATTTTTAAATCGCCCAATACGTGAACAGCTTCTTCCACATAAATATCCTTTCCAAGATTTTTATGCCAGCGATTGCGCTTATCAACAAGCGTGGAATCTTCCTTCATTAGTGCAATCTCATAAGGCAAGGATTCAAATTTTAAATGATTATTATATTTATCAATAGAATCAAATCGTTTAGTTTCCTCTTTGCGGCGTTCAATTTCTGCAGTGTAGGCAGTGAAATTCAAATTGACTTCTTTTTCGTCCCTACGCGCTTTTATCCATTTTGCATTACCGTCAATCAATTCCATTTGTTTGTTTTGAGCCATTCGGGCTTTACTTCTTTTGATGGTTTCGTTATAATCGATATATCCTTTCCAAACAGAATATTTAGCTGGTGCAATTTTATCATAAGGCAATGGATTTTCGTAATCCTTTTCTCCAATATCGATGTAGCTGTAACGGTCCGGCATTACGACATCACTCTTAACTCCCTCCAATTGCGTTGAACCTCCATTTACACGATAGAACTTCTGAGAAGTAAGTTTAAGCGCGCCCATATCGCCCATTTCATTATTGCGAAGCCATTGGTTCAAATCTATAAGATTCTGAACGGTACCCTTACCGTAAGTCTGTTCACTTCCGATAATGATGGCACGTTTATAATCTTGCATAGCCGCAGCCAAAATCTCTGAGGCGGAAGCTGAAAGTTCGTTGACTAGAATCACTAAAGGTCCGTCCCAAACTATTTCATTGCTTTTGTCCTCAAGCACTTCCTTATTGTCTTTAGATGCCACTTGCACTACAGGACCATTCTTAATAAAAAGACCTGCAATATCAACAGCGGTTCGCAACGATCCGCCACCATTGTCACGAAGATCTAAAACAAGACCTTCCATTCCCTGTTCTTTTAATCGGATGATTTCCTTTTTAACATCAGAGGCGGCATTGCGTTCTTTGTAATTCTGCATATCAAAGTAGAACTGAGGTAAATTGATAAGACCAAATTTATGATCGTCCTTCTCGATGATCGACGATTTGGCATACGTTTCTTCCAGTTCAACCACATCTCGGGTTAAAACCTTATCGGAAATAGTGCCGTCCACATTTTTAATGGTGAGCGTTACTTTAGTTCCCTTTGGGCCTTTAATTAGCTTTACCGCATCGTCAATTCGCATCCCGACAATGCTTACGGATTCCTTTTCTTTGTCTTGTTTCACTTTTAAAATGACATCGCCAACTTCAATCTTTTCACTTCTCCAAGCTGGACCACCACTGATAATCTCAACGACGGTTATATAATCATTTTTCTTTTGAAGCCGTGCCCCAATTCCCTCGAGTTTCCCTGACATTTGCAGATCAAATCGGTCCTTTTCAGGTGGTGCGAAATAATTACTGTGTGGATCAAACTCAGCCACAATGGTGTTGAGATATATTGCGAAATAGTCCTTGCGTTCCAAATCTTGGGTAAAATCGAAATATTCATCCAAGGATTTTTTGGTAGTTTCTCTCGATTTGGCTTCAAGTTCAGCAAGTGATTTGGGCACAAAAGGTTCGGTTGATTTCTTTTCGGATTTCTTTGGAAGCTCGGTGAATTTGTCAGAATCAACATCGTCTTCTTCCAAATCATATGATTCTGAAGGAGCATTTATCCCTTTCTCCTTATTTTTCTGATCCTCAACCAAGTCATAATATCCCGACAGAGAACTGAATTTCAATTGCATTCTCCATCGCTCTTGCAATTCCTTGGCACTTTTAGCATAAGCCAACTTATCATAATCCACATCAATGACTTCCTTTTTGGAGAAATCGAAAGGCTTGTCAAGTATTTCTGGATATATCTTCTTTACCTGATCCATTCGTTCTAAAAAACGAGTATGAACCAAATTGAAAAAAGAAAGATCCTTTTCCTTAATTTGGTCATCAATTTTGGTTCTGTATTTATTAAATTCAGTTATATCGGAGGCCAAAAAATAGCGTTTCAACGGATCTAGACCTTTAATAAAGTCATCAAATACATTTGCCGAGAACGTGTCATCCACGGCTTTCGGGTCATAATGTCCTTTTTGAATAACGTAGGTCACAAGATCCAGCAACAATTTATCCTTGTCCGGATCATTAAATTCTTTGGTGGTAAAGCTGCAAGAGGCTACAGCCACAAATACTACAAGGAACAATACCTTAAAATTCTTTCTTAAAATCCGCATATTCTGTGTTGTTCTTAAATTTTTTGGGAACGCCTAAATTATACAAAAAACCGTGCCATTAAGAGACAATGATAATAATATTTTGTTAAACCACTTTTGAGAACGTTGATTATCATTCTTAATCTCATTGACCCTTCCGAAGAAGATTTTTTAAACGTATTTTAGCTTTTTGGAACCACAGAGAAATTATGAGCAATAAACGTCCACTTATTTTGGTAACGAATGACGATGGCATCAACGCTCCTGGCATAAGAGCCTTAATAGAAGTAATGAATGAAATCGGTGACGTATACGTAGTTGCTCCAGATTCACCTCAAAGCGGAATGGGTCACGCCATCACAATAAACGATGCAGTCTATTGCAACCACATAAAAGTTGGGAAAGATAAGCCACAACAGGAATACAGTTGTAGCGGAACGCCAGTGGATTGTGTAAAACTGGCAGTGAATGAGGTTTTAAAACGAAAACCTGATCTCTGCGTAAGCGGCATTAACCACGGAAGTAATTCATCTATTAATGTAATTTACAGCGGTACAATGAGTGCAGCCGTGGAGGCAGGAACCATGGGGATTCCTGCTATTGGATTCTCGCTTTTGGACTTTTCACTTGAGGCAGATTTCAACCCATCAAAAAAAATTGTAAAAACTATTGCTCTTGAGACGTTAAAAAATGGCTTGCCAAAAGGAGCAGTTCTCAATGTGAATATTCCGAAATTGAATAGTTCAGAAATAAGAGGTATCAAAGTTTGTCGACAAGCAAATGCGCATTGGGAAGAAAAATTCGACAAACGCACCAATCCCCTCGGTCGCGATTATTATTGGCTTTCAGGTACATTTGTGAATGAAGACAAAGGCAAGGACACAGATGAATGGGCTCTTGAACAAGGATATGTTTCGGTAGTTCCTGTTCAATTTGATTTGACTGCACACCACGCTATAAATGAATTGAATAGTTGGGATTTGTGAATTTTAGAAGATGGAAATCTGAGTAAAGAGTTCAGAATCCAGTTATGAGTTATGAAAAAAATAAAGATTGTGCCACTATGCGTATTGGCGGGAGAGAAAAAGAGTATTAAAAAGAATTTAGAAAAATAAATGAAACCACATATAAAGGAAGTTTTAATTGGCCTTCTCGTCGGCCTAGTTGCAAACATATCGGGAACCTACCTGTATATTTACTTTTTCTCAAAAGACAGCTTGGAGGACACCTTACAGTATGCAGTGGAAAATGATTTACTCGGCAGTCTCATAGGTTTGGGAGCAATTCTAAATTTGATGGCATTTTTTATTTATCTGAAAAAGAAACAGTTTTATAGAGCCCGAGGCGTATTATTGGCAACGCTAATTGCCACTGTGGCGATCTTGATTTCAAAATTTTACTGATAACAAACCACTTTCTCAAAGAACTTCTTAACTTAGTAAACCAATAAAACAAATTTGATGAAACGCGCAGTATTCCCAGGAACCTTTGATCCCATTACATTAGGTCATATTGACATTATCGATCGTGCCCTTCCGCTATTCGACGAAATTGTCATTGCCATAGGAGTAAATGCAGATAAAAAAACAATGTTTTCTCTTGAGGAGCGTATTCAATTCATTGAAAACGCCTTTAAAGGTGAATCGAAAATACAGATCGAAAGCTATTCTGGCCTTACTGCCAGATTTTGTATTTCCGAAGATGCCCAATTTATTGTCCGCGGCTTGCGAAATACAACCGATTTAAACTACGAACAACCTATTGCCCAAACCAATTTTCAAATGGCGAAAGTGGAAAGCGTCTTTTTGGTTTGCTCTCCCGAAGTGTCCAATATATCTTCTACCATTGTCCGAGACATTATGCGAAATGGCGGAGATTATTCTAGTTTGGTCCCGTCCTCAGTTAAAAGGTAAGTCTATTCTTGTTTTTTAAAAAATCGAGATATATTACTTTTTATAAAATTTCTAAAACCTCTTTTATCCTTACATCTTTATTGACGATTGGTAAAGAGGATATTTATTTCAAACACTCTATTAAAATTTGAATACCTATTAACTTACTTCTTCTATTTATTTTAAAATCTAACGCATTAAGTTTTAAAAATTGAGGTAAGGTTGAACCAAATCAAAAATTGTCATAAAACCAAAAAACCCCACAATAAGCGGGGTTTTTTTAGTAAGATTTATAAAGATGTTGATTGGTTACCTTTTGAGCGTAAAGTGGCCTCGCAGTTGTCTGCTCACCCCTTCCTCGGTATAGTCCACTCGGAACCAA